>NZ_JBAGKI010000020.1:0-92176 GCF_036689795.1 Micromonospora palythoicola
CTGTCACTTCTGCTCGAGCGGCACGACGATCAGGCGGGCCTGCGCCTGCTCGCCGTCCACGGTGCCGGCCACGCCCAGCCTGGTGCCGACCTTGATGTCCGTGGCGGCGATCGACCTGCGCCGTTCGATCACCCGCAGGTCGTCGGTGAAGGTCCAGGTCCTGGTGAAGCCGTCGGTCGACTTGACCGTGACCTTGTCGTCGGTGAGGGCGGTCACCTCGCCGCGCTGCACCGAGACGGTCTTCGTGCCGCCGTCCTTGGTCTGCACCACGACGTCGCCGTGCAACGTGTTCTTGCGCAGCAGCACCCGGGCCGCCCGGCGCTTGCGCCACTCCTCGACCCGCTCCTTGCGCTTGTCGGCCGCGCTCGGGGTCGGCTCCACCGGCGCGGCCGCTCTCGGGTCGGCGTCCAGTTCCTCGGGGTCGAGACCGAGCGCGGCCAGTGCCTGGCCCTCCGCGCCCATCGCGGCGACCACCTCGACGGCGCTGTCCTGCGTCGCGTCCCGCTCGGCCCGACCGACCCCGCAACCGGCGGCGGCCAACGCGACCGTCACCAGTAGCGCGCCGGTGGCGGTGAAGGATCCCCTGCGTGCCATTCCTCGTCCTCTCGTCGGTGCTGGTCCGCCGGATCTCGTCGCGCCGCGTCACGGTCGGCGCGGATCCGTCCCCCCAGCGTGGACCGGCCGGGTGAGCCGACCGTCAGGCCGACGTTCGGGTCAGGTAAGGAATCCCGGCAGCCGGATGGTGAACGCGGCACCGCCCTCGGCAGCGTGCCCGGCGCTTGTCTCACCACCGAGCCGGCGGACCAGTCCGGCGGCGAGCGCCAGTCCGAGCCCGCTGCCGACCTCGCGTAGTCCTCGGTAGCGTTGGTGCAGCGCCCCGCGCTCGAAGGCCACTGTCAGGTCGTCGTCGGTCAACCCGGGTCCACCGTCGCGGACCTCGACCACCCCGCCGGCGCTCGGATCGGCACCGGCTGGCCGAACCGCCAGCACCACCGGCGCACCCGGCGGCACCACCCGCAGCGCGTTCTCCAGCAGCCCGTCGATCACCTGCCGGATCCGCCCCGGGTCGGTGTACACCGGCACCGGCTGCCCCGGCAGTTCGGTGCGGAACGTCACCCCGACCGAGGAGCAGCGGTCCGCCCAGGTCCGGCCGGCGTCGGCCGCCAGAGCGACCAGGTCCACCGGCACCGGTTCGAGGGGAAAGTCGACCGCCTCCAGGCGGGCCAGGGCGAGCAGGTCGGTGACCAGGCGGTCCAGGCGCTCCGCCTCGTCGAGCATGGTCCGACCGGTCTCGGCCGCCGCTGACGGTTCGACCACCCCGTCGGCCAGCGCCTCGGCGTAACCACGGATCGCGGTGAGCGGGGTACGCAGTTCGTGCGAGACGGAGAGCAGGAACTCCCGCTGTCGTCCCTCGCTGGTGGCCAGTGCGGCGGCCAGCCCGTTCAGCGCGTACGCCAGGTCGGCCACCTCGGCCGGCGACTCGACCGGCACCCGGACGGTGCGGTCGCCGGCTCGCAGCCGGGCCGCGACGAGGGCCGCCCGGCGGATCGGCCGGGCCAGCCGGCGGGCGAGCAGCGAACCGGCGACCGCACCCGCGACCATCCCCGCCAGCAGCGGAAGCCAGAGGCCGCGCAGCACCTCACGCCACACCCCGGCGCCGAGTGGACGGGTCAGCACCACGCCGTCGCCGCGGGGCAGTGCCCGGCCCTCGACCAGCGCCCGTTTCCCGTCGACCAACCGCCGACCGGAGACATTCCGCCCGTTGGACACCCGGTTCACCACCTGGGGAGGCAGGCCGGCACGGTCCACCTCACCGCCGGAGATCAGGAAGATGGTGGTGCCCTGGTTTCCGAGTTGGCGGATCAACCGCTCGCCGGCCAGTTCCCGGACCCGGCCGGGGCGCGCCCGCAGCAGCTCGGCGGCGACCTGTGCCTGTGCGGCGAGCGCCTGCCGGTCCCGCCGTTCGGCGGCGCGGACCGCCACCGGCACCGCGACCATCGCGGTGACCAGCACCGACACCAGGGCCACCGCGCAGGTCACCAACACCGCGCGAGCGGTGAGCGTACGACCGGGACGATCAGCCATCGGCGGCGTATCCGACTCCACGATGGGTCCGGATCACGCTGGCACCACCGAGTTTCGCCCGCACCTGCGCCACATGCACGTCGACGGTACGGGTGCCGGCGTGTGCCGCGTACCCCCACACGGCGGCCAGCAGTTCCTCCCGCGAGAAGACCCGACCGGGTCGGCTCATCAGGTGGGCCAGCAGGTCGAACTCGGTGGAGGTCAGCTGCACCGGCACGCCGTCGGCGGTGACCGACCTGCGGTCGGGGTCGACGGTGACCCGGCCGAGCACGACGGGCTGCCCGGCACCACCCGGCGGGCCGGCGGCGCGGCGCAGCACCGCCCGCAGCCGGGCGACGAGTTCCCGAGGGCTGAACGGCTTGGTGAGGTAGTCGTCGGCCCCCAGTTCCAAGCCGACGACGCGGTCCACCTCGTCGTCGCGGGCGGTGAGGAAGATGACCGGGGTCCAGTCGCCGGCCTCGCGTAGCCGGCGGCAGATCTCGGTGCCGGTCAGACCTGGCAGGGCGATGTCGAGCACGCAGGCCACCGGACGCAGCCGGCGAGCCGCCGAGAAGCCGGCGCTGCCGTCCCGTTCGACGTGTACGCCGAAGCCGTCCCGGCTGAGGTAGAGCCGGACCAGGTCGGCGATGCTCGGTTCGTCCTCCACCACGAGGACGAGCCCGCGTTGCGGGTTCTCGGCGGTCACTGGGCCATGATTGCCGATCGACGGGATCCGGCAGCGTCAGGCCGTGTTCGGATTCGGTAAGAAGACCCGCTCAGCGGGCCACGACGGGCTGGAAGGTGACCGGCCGAGCGGTGGAGGGCTCGGCGACGGTGGTCACGACCCGTGGCGGTGCGCTGCGCACACGGGTCCGGAACGCGTGATCGAGCAGGGCGTCCAGCTGCCACACCTGCTTCGGGTGCTGGGTGCGGATCAGGAACCGCTCGCGGATGCCGTCGATCGCGGTGGCGGCCAGTTCGACGCAGTGCAGTCGCGGGTCGGGGCTCCAGGTGACGTGGCTCAGCTCGCGGAGTTCCGTGTTGAGGTGCAGGCGGAGCCGGTGCAGCACCCGCGTCTGCCGGGTGACCACCAGCCGCCGATGGGTGAGCAGCAGCAGATACTCCCCGTGGACCGGCCGGTCGGGCCGGCTGCACCGGGTGACCAGGACGGTGGCGTCGCCGGAACCCACGCAGCGACGGAACACCGGCATGTGCCGACTGGCGGTCTGCACCGCCAGGCCGGCCTCGGCGGCGGCCGGAAGGAACGTTCGGGAGAAGACGTCCATGACCTGCCCAACGACCCGGTCCCCGCGGTGACATGGCCGGTGGACATGCTTTCTGCAATTTCCACATAGCCCACCCGGCCCCACCCGCCCCCACCCGGACCCACCCGGACCCACTGCGTTGATCAAGAAGTTCTGGTCGCCGATCGCGCTCAGCCCGACCAAAACTTCTTGATCAACGTGGCGGGAGGGGGTGGGGTGGGGTGGGTGGGGTGGGTGGGGTGGGTGGGTGGGGGGGTTAGAGGAGTTCGAGGATGGTGGCGTTGGCCATTCCGCCGCCTTCGCACATGGTTTGGAGGCCGTAGCGGATGTTGTTGTCGCGCATGTGGGCGAGCATCGTGGTCATGATCCGGGCACCGGAGCCGCCGAGCGGATGCCCGAGGGCGATCGCACCGCCGCGCGGGTTGAGCCGGTCCGGGTCCGCCTCGGTCTCCGCCAACCAGGCCAGCGGTACCGGGGCGAACGCCTCGTTCACCTCGTACACCCCGATCTCCTCGATGCCCAGCCCCGCGCGGCGCAGCGCCTTCGCGGTCGCCGGGATCGGCGCGGTGAGCATGGCGACCGGGTCGTCGGCCGCGACCACGGCGGTGTGTACGCGGGCCAGCGGGCGCAGCCCGTGCCGGCTGGCCCACTCGCTCGTGGTGACCGCCAGCGCGGCGGCACCGTCGGAGATCTGCGAGGCCGAGCCGGCGGTGACCACACCGTCGGGGCGGAACGGGGTGGGCAGCTCGCCCAGCTTCGCCAGCGAGGTGTCGCGCCGGATGCCCTCGTCCACCGCGAACTTGCCGCCGTCCGTGAGCGCCACCGGGGCCAGCTCGGCCTCGAACGCTCCCGCGTCCTGCGCCGCCGCGGCCTTCTCGTGGCTGGTCAGCGCGAACTCGTCGAGCTGGGACCGGGACAGGCGCCAGCGCTGCGCGATCAGCTCCGCTCCCACGCCCTGGTTGAAGGGCAGCGGGGAATCCTCGGCGACTCCCTCGACCCCCCGGTAGCGGCTCAGAATCTGCTCGCTGAACGGCATCCCACCGGCGACGCTGGAGCCCATCGGCACCCGGGTCATCGACTCGGCCCCACCGGCGACGACCAGATCCGCCTGACCGGAGAGCACGGTGGCCGCGGCGAAGTGCAGGGCCTGCTGGCTGGAACCGCACTGCCGGTCGACCGTGGTGCCCGGCACCGACTCCGGCCAGCCGGCGGCCAGTACGGCGTTGCGGGCGACGTTCCACGACTGCTCCCCGACCTGCGACACACAGCCCCAGACCACGTCGTCCACCTGGGCCGGATCGATCCCGGTGCGTTCGGCCAGGGCGCGCAGCACGTGTGCGGACAGATCCACCGGGTGCACCGTGGCCAGGCTGCCCTTGCGCCGCCCGACCGGGGTGCGCACCGCACCGACGATAACCGCGTCACTCATGTCTACTCCCCGGTAACTTGGGCTGCTCCCGATCCTACGCCCACCCGGGCCGCCCTCCCCGACCCGACCTCGGGCACGGCCCCGGGGCGGATGCCGGTTCCCGGCGGCGCTGGCATGCTGGTGCCGTGGCGGACGACACGATCGCACAGCAGTGGCGGGTGCCACCTGCCCTACCCGTTCTCAAGCTGGCTGCCGCGGTTGTCGTGCTCGCCCTGGGGATGCTGCTCGCCGCGGGTGACCCGCTCCGGCCGGTGCTCGGCGGGTTGGCCGCGGCGATCCTCGTCGGCTGGGGCCTGCGGGATCTGCTCGCACCGGTGCGGCTGGCGGTGGACGCGACCGGCGTCACCGTGCCGGCCGGGATGCTGAGCCGGCGGCACCTGCCCTGGCCGACGGTGGAGACCATCCAGGTGCACCGTCGGTCCGGGCGCGGACTCGCCGGACCGACCTTGGAGATCGACACGGGTGACTCGCTGCACCTGTTCAACCGGCTCGATCTCGGCACCGATCCGACCGAGGTCGCCGACGCGTTGCGCGCCGCCCGGGCGGCAAGTCCCGGCGGCACCGGTTGATCCGCTCCGCGCACCCGGGCCGGCGGTGCGGCCCGGTCCCGCCGGCACGGCGCCGGGCAGCGGTCAGCCCAGTAGCGCGGCGGTGCGGACCAGGGCCATCCCGAGCAGCACCACGAGGATGATCGCGCCACCGCCGAACTGCACGAGCGTCCGGCGCGAGCGCGGCGCGTAGGCCAGCACCAACGCCATCAGCGCACCGAACACCAGGCCGCCCAGGTGACCAGCGATCGAGATCTGCGGCACGGTGAAGGTGAAGATCAGGTTGATCACCAGGATGGGGACGATGGCCGAGGTGTCCCGCCCGAGTCGCCGCATGATCACGAATATCGCCGCGAACAGGCCGAAGATGGCGGTCGACGCTCCTGCCGACATCTGGTTGGGCGCGCTGAACACGTAGACCGCGACGTTGCCGCCGAAGCCGGCGATGAAGTAGAGCGCGGCGAAACGCAGCGGCCCGAGCACCGCCTCCAGCGAACGACCGAGCACCCAGAGCGCCCACATGTTCAGCAGCAGGTGCACCACGCCGTAGTGCAGGAACATCGCGGTGACCAGGCGGTACCACTGGCCCTCGGCGACGCCGCCGACGGTGCCGTCGAGAAACATCGCCCGACCCAGCACCGCGCCCCACTCGGTCAACGGGGTGCCGCCGCCCATCAGCCCGCCGAAGCCGTTGCCACCGGCCGCCGCGTCGCCGCCCCGGTCCGAGGCGATCGACACCAGCATCACCAGCAGGTTGATGGCGATCAGGGTCTTGGTCACGTAACCCTGCCGACCGACGACCCCGCCACCGAAGGCGGTACGCGCCGGCCGCACGCTACGGCGTCCCTCCGACACGCACTCCGGGCACTGGAAACCGACCGACGCCTCGTTCATGCAGTCGGGGCAGATCGACCGGTCACACCGGGTGCAGCGGACGTACGTCTCCCGGCCGGGGTGGCGATAGCAGGCCGGCGTGGTCGGCGGGGACTCGCTCATCGCTGGCCCCAGACACCCGAGCGCTCAGTCATGCGAGCAAAGGTACCCCGAGCCACCGCTCAGGCGGGTAGGCGTGTGCCCCGTCCAGGTCGCCCGCGTCCGGCCCGCCGCGCCCAACCTCGGCCGGCGGGCCGGATCCAGCGCGGGTCAGGCCGAGCGCTCGATCTCGATGCGCTCGATGACGACGTCCTGGAGCGGCCGGTCGCTGGGGCCGGTCGGGGTGTTGGCGATCGCCTCGACGATCTTCGCGGACTGCTCGTCGGCCACCTGTCCGAAGATGGTGTGCCGGTTGTTCAGGTGCGGCGTCGGCGAGACGGTGATGAAGAACTGCGAGCCGTTGGTGCCGGGCCCGGCGTTCGCCATCGCCAGCAGGTACGGCCGGTCGAACCGCAGCTCGGGGTGGAACTCGTCGGCGAAGGTGTAGCCCGGTCCGCCACGGCCGGTGCCGGTCGGGTCACCCATCTGAATCATGAAACCGCTGATGACGCGGTGCGAGATGGTGCCGTCGTAGTACGGACCGTTGCCCGGCTGTCCGGTCCGCGGGTCGGTGTACTCACGCGTACCCTCGGCCAGCTCGACGAAGTTGCGAACGGTCTTCGGCGCGTGGTTGGCGAAGAGTTCCAGCCGGATCGGGCCGGCGTTGGTGTGCACGGTGGCGTAGACAGCCTCGGCCACGGGTACTCCTTACTCGTTGGTCAGTTCCATGCGGATCCTCCCATGTGCCCGATCTGGACATGCGGAGGCATCCGAAGGTGGAGGATGAGACAGAGCAACTCCCAGGAGGTGGGACCGTGTTTGGAAACTGGCGGCGCAAGAGCCAGGCGCAGTTGGCCCGGACCGAACTGAACCGCGGCATCGGTCACCTGCGGCAGGCCGCCACGCATGCCGCGAGAGGCGCCGGCGACACGGTCGGCCCTCGGTTCCAGGCAGCTCGCGATGCGGTGGCACCGACCGCCGTCGTCGTCCGGGACCGGGCATCGAGCGGCCTCGCGTCGACGGCCGCCGCTCTCGCGCCGCTCGCGCTGGCCGTGCGTCACGCGCAGTCCGACGCGGCCGATCGGGCCGTCAAGGGGAAGAAGGCCGCCCTCGCCAAGCAGGCCGCGGTCACCAGGAAGGCGAAGAAGATGAAGGCGAAGAAGAAGTCCCGCCGCAGCGGGACCATGATCGGCTTGTTGGCCGCCGGCACGGTGGCCGGGCTCGCCGGTGCGATGGCTCTGCGTCGGCACCGTGAGCAGCAGGAGTGGGCCGAGTACGACGCGGGTGCCGCGCTTGAGCCGATGCACGAGGAGGTGGAGACCATCGAGGTGCGTACGGCCGGTCCGGCCGGTGCCGGCAAGGTCTCGACCGGCGCGGGCAGCTCGGCGGTGGCCGCCGGCGACAGCGCCACCACCGCTACGGCACCGTCCGGCGTCGCCACCTCCGGGAAGGTCCCCTCGGTCGCCGAGGGTGCCCGCACCACCACCGGCCGCCCCGCCGACGACCTCAGCAAGGCCACCAACCACAAGTCCAACACCCGCGCCTGACCCCTCCCGCCCCAAGGGGGTTGATCATGAAGTTGTTGCCGCGACACTCCGGTGCGCGCGGCAACAACTTCATGGTCGACGCGACGGCCGGGGGCGCGGTCTGGTGGGGCGGGGGTCAGAGCCAGTCGTTGCGGCGGAACCAGCGGTAGAGGGCCAACGAGATGCTGAGCATCAGGGCCAGCACCACGGGGTAGCCGTAGGTCATCCTCAGCTCCGGCATGAAGTCGAAGTTCATGCCGTAGATGCCGGCGATCGCGGTCCACACGGCGGCGATGGCCGCCCAGGCCGCGATCTTGCGCATGTCGTTGTTCTGGTCGACAGTGACCTGGGCCAGCCGCGCCTGGAGGATCGAGTTGAGCAGGTCGTCGTACGAGTTGACCTGCTCGACGGTGCGGCTGAGGTGATCCTGCACGTCCCGGAAGTAGCGGCGTACCTCCTTGGGCACGTCCCGGTTCATCTGCGAGGTCAGCGTCACCAGCGGCCGCTGCAACGGCATCACCGCCCGCTTGAACTCGACGAGTTCCCGCTTCATCTGGTAGATCCGCTGGATCCGGCCGCTTGTCTGGCGGTCGAACACCTCCGTCTCCAGCACGTCCATGTCGTCCTCGAGCTGGTCGGCGACCTCCAGGTAGAGGTCGACGACCCGGTCCGTGATCGCGTACGCGACGGCCCAGGGGCCGTTGAGCAGCAGTTCCCGGCGAGCCTCCAGCTCCTCGCGGACGGGCGCCAGCCGGCAGGCGTCACCGTGCCGGACGCTGATCACGAACTGCGGACCGATGAAGAGCATCACCTGCCCGGTCTCCACCACCTCGGAGTTCTCCGTGAGCTCGGTGTGCTCGCAGTAGCGGGCGGTGCGCAGCACCAGGAAGCTGACCTCGCCGAAACGTTCGAGCTTCGGACGCTGTTGGGCCTTGACCGCGTCCTCCACCGCCAGCTCGTGCAGCCCGTAGGTGGTGGCGATCTCGGTCATCTCGGCCAGCTCCGGCTCGTGCAGGCCGAGCCAGACGAAACCCGCTTCGGCACCGCCCGCCGCGGCCAGCGCGTCGGCGTAGTCCCAGTCGCCGGCCTGCCGCTGACCGTCGAGGTAGAGCGCGCAGTCGACCACGGCGCTGCGTGGCCGCTCGGTCGACGGCTGGCCGGACTGCGGTCCGTCCGAGCTGAGCCGACGAGTCACGGCCCGGACCGGTGACCAGCTCCGCGGCCGCAGGGTACGGCTCCCGTGGGCACTCGCGGTCCGGTTGCCGGCGGTGGCCGGGGCGGTCGCCCCCGTGCGCCGCGTCCGCTCCGTCATCACACCCTCCCCCCGCCGGCTGCGGTTTGCAGGTTACGCCGCCGCAGCGATCATCGCCGGACGGCCGGGGGTGGCGCCGGACGGACCGGACCGCATCGGGGGGGTGAGGGGGCGATCCGGCCCGCCCGGCGCCGTGGGGGCGGGGGTTGTGCCTACGCGTGGTGAGTAACGCTCGCAGCATTGTGGGCCCCGAGCCCCGTCAGCGGGAGACCCGAGCCGGCCGGTATCGCTGTTCTGTCAGAAAGCCGACAGAAATTCAGCCACGCACCGACGTCATCGCGTCGGCCAGCCGCCGAACGCCCTCGTCGATGCGGTCCGCGGTGACCGCCGAATAGGCCAGCCGGAGGGCGTGCCGCCCACCGTCCAGGACGAAGTCGCTGCCCTTGACCACCGCGACGCCGCGCTCGGCCGCCGCCGGGGCGAGCCGGTCGACCTCGACGTCCTCCGGCAACTCGACCCAGAGGAAGTAGCCACCGTCGGGCTCCACGAACCGGGCCTGCGGAATGTGCCGGCGCAGCGACTCGGCGAGCACCGTGGCGCGCTCGCCGAGGGCCGCCCGCACCGTCTCGATCGACCGGCCGATGTCCCCCGACACGCAGAACTGGTGCACGATGGCCTGCGACACCATGCCGGGCGAGATGTAGAGGCTCGTCGCCTTCTTCGCGATGTCGCCGATCAGGTCGGCCGGACCCACCAGGTAGCCGACCCGAACCCCCGGGCAGACGGTCTTGGTGAAGCTGGAGGCGTGCACGACCACGTTGCGGGTGTCCATCGACAGCATCGACGGCAGCGCCTCGCCCCGGAACCGGATGTCGGCGTACGGGTCGTCCTCGAAGATCGTGAAACCGAACTCGGCGGCCAGGTCGAGTAGTTCGCGACGCTTCTCCAGGGACAGCGTCACGCCCGCCGGATTCTGGTAGTTCGGGATCACGTGGGCCAGCCGGGGGCGTACCCCGGACTCCAGCAGCTTGCGTAGCTCGGCGGTGTCCATACCGTCCGGCTGGATGGTGACAGCGTGCAGTTCGCTGCCCATGTTCCGCAGGTTGAGCAGGGTGCGGTCGTAGGTGGGCCGTTCCACCACCACCGCGTCGCCCGGGCGGACCAGGTGGTCGAAGAGAAAGGCGTCGGCCTGCAACGAGCCGTTGGTGACCAGCACCTGCTCCGCCTCGACACCGTGCTTCTCGGCGATCCACCTGCGGAGCGGGACGTAACCGACGGAGGTGCCGTACGCGGTCACCCCGGCTGGGTCGGCGTCGAAGGCGCGGACGGCGGCGGCCTTGAGCCCCTCGACATCGACGATGTCCAGTGAGGGGGCGCCACGGGCGAAGGAGATCAGCTGCTCGGCGGTCATGGCTGTTCAGCGTACGGGCGGAGGTGGGACGTACGCGGAAGGCACGGCGATGTCCGCATCCTGAGCCACCGGGTCGGGTGAACGGGTCGCGTCCGGTGGCCCACCCGCCCGCGCCGACTGTGCGGCAGCTCAGGCCGGAACGCCCACCGGTTCCGACGGCCGCCGGGACGTGCCCGCCACGTGCAGACCCAGCAGAGTCATCAGCTGGCCCCAGTCGAAGTAGGACCGCCAGGCGGCGATCCGCCCCCGACGCACCCGGACCACGTCCACCACCTCCCAGGCGACGTCCCGCCCGGTGGGCGCGACGGTGCCGAACGGCGTGTGCAGCACGCCGGTGTGGGTGCCGGTCAGCAACTGCTCGACCGCCGCCCCACCGGCCGTGCGTACCGCACCGAGCGGCTCGACCCGCAGATCGGGAAAGGCACCCGTCCAGGTACGCAGCAGGGCCGGCAATTCGGGCGGACGCACCGTGACACCCGGCATGGCGTAGTGGGCGTCCGTCGCGTACAGCTCCGGCAGGCGAGCCACGTCCCGCCGCAGGAGCATCTCGTACTGCTGCTGGATCAACCGGTCCGCGCCACGCATCACGCCTCCCCACGCGGGACACGTTCCGCCCGCGCCCGCAGCTAGGGCATTACCCGCCGATCGGCCCGCCCAACCCGCGACGGATCGACCGACAGCCCACCGTGGTCAGCCGGTGCCGACCATCCGGCTGGCCGCCCACACCCGCATGATGTCGCGTACCGAGATCACCCCGGCGACCTCACGACCGTCGAGGACGACGAGGTGCCGGAAGCCACCCCGAGCCATCGCCGCCGCCGCTTCCTCGATCGTCCATTCCGGCCCGGCGTAGACGACGTCCCAGGTCAGGTGGGCCCCGGTCCGCTCGATATCGCAGTCGAGCCCGGCTCCGATCGCGTTGAGCACGTCGCGCTCCGTCATGATCCCGATGCCCTCGGAATCCGGGTCGATCACCACCGCCGACCCGATACGGCGCTCCGACATCATCCGCGCCGCCTGCCGGAGCGTGTGCTCCGGACCGACCACGAGGATCTCACTGGACATGGCTTCCCGAACCTGCATGACACATCACCCCTTTGGGACGGCTGCACCCGGTTACCCGCAATGGTGAGCCCCGCAGGTTTCCAGGACAAGACCGGACATCGTCGTGGGGGTGCGGTCGCGACTACTGTGCTCGACGTGCCCACCGAGCCGCTGCGCTGCGCGGGAGCGCTGATCGTCGCCCCCGACGGACGCCTGTTCTTCCAACGCCGCTCGCCACACCGGCGGCTCTTCCCCAACTGCTGGGACATCGTCGGCGGGCACCTCGAACCGGGCGAGTCCGTGCAGGACGCGCTGCACCGGGAGGTCACCGAGGAGACCGGCTGGCGGGTCACCGAGGTGATCGCCGAAATCGGCGAGTACCGCTACGTGGGGAACGACGGCCTGGCCCGGATCGAGAGTGACTGGCTGGTCCGGGTCGACGGCGATCTGGCCGCGCCCGTGCTGGAGGCGGGCAAGCACACCGAGTACCGCTGGCTCGGCCCCGGCGACCTCGACCTGCTCGACGAGCACCGTGACGTCAACGACGGGCTGATCCGGCACATCGCCGAGCGGGCCTTCGCCGTCCTGCGGTCCACCGGTTGGTGAGCGACGCGGTCGGGCCCCGGTCACCGGGTGACGAGCCGACCCGGCGGTTCCGCCGGGGCTGACCGAGGTTGGTGCCGGGCGGGGACGACCGGTGGCCGGTTGACCGGCGACAGCGCCGCCCCGGGCGGCGCTATCCTCCTTCGGTGAACGCTGCGAGAACAGAAACTGATGCGGGCATGGTCGGAATGGTGCTGGCAGCTGGCGCGGGTCGCCGGCTGCGCCCGTTCACCGACACCCTGCCCAAGGCGTTGGTGCCGGTGGACGGCGAGATCACCATCCTCGACATCGCGCTGCGCAACCTGGCCGAGGTGGGGCTCACCGAGGTCGTGGTGGTGGTCGGCTACGCCGCCGACGCCGTCCGCGAACGCCAGGCGGAGCTGGAGCGTCGGTACGGCGTCACGATCACCCTGGTCCCCAACGACAAGGCTGAGGAGTGGAACAACGCGTACTCCCTCTGGCTGGCGCGGGCCTGGTTCTCGCGGGGGGTTCTGCTGGTCAACGGCGACACCGTGCACCCGGTGAGCATCGAGAAGACCCTGCTGGCCGAGCGGGGGCCGGGCGTGCTGCTCGCGGTCGACACCCTCAAGCCGCTGGCCGAGGAGGAGATGAAGACCACCTTCGACGCCGCCGGCCAGCTCACCCGGATCACCAAGCTGATGGACCCGGGCGAGGCGTACGGCGAGTACATCGGGGCCACGCTCATCGAGCCGCAGGTGGCCGAGGCGCTCGCCGACGCCCTGGAGGCGACCTGGCGACGCGACCCGAACCTGTACTACGAGGACGGGTACCAGGAGTTCGCCGACCGTGGCGGCGAGGTCCGGGCCGCACCGATCGGTGACGTGGCCTGGGTCGAGGTCGACAACCACGCCGACCTGGCCCGGGCGCGGGAGATCGCGTGCCGCTACTAGCCCGTACCGTCGCGACGCCGCTGTCGATCGAGGTCCGCCGGGGTGCGGTGGCCGACCTCGGCTCGCTGCTGGCGGACCGTCGGATCTCCAGCGGCGGCGACGTCGCGGTGGTGGTCGGCCCGGGTCAGGGCGAGAAGATCGTCGACCTGTGCCGGCCCTCGCTCGGGTCGGCCGACGTGTTCACCGTCGCCGGCGGCAGCGTCGACTCCGCCAACCAGCTCGGTGACCAGCTGCGCCGCCGCAACTACGACGCCGTGGTCGGGATCGGCGGCGGGAAGACCATCGACACCGCGAAGTACGCCGCCACCCGCTACGGCATCCCGATGGTCACCGTGGCGACCAGCCTCGCCAACGACGGGATCGCCTCTCCGGTGGCGTCGCTGACGCACGAGGGCGGCAAGGGCTCGTACGGGGTGCACATTCCGATCGCCGTCCTGGTCGACCTCGACTTCGTGGAGAACGGACCGGACCGGCAGACCCAGGCCGGCATCGGCGACGCGGTGAGCAACCTCAGCGCCTGCGCCGACTGGGAACTGGCCCACGAGGTTCGCGGCGAGCCGATCGACGGGCTGGCCGTGACGCTGGCCCGTACCGGCGCGGAAGCGCTGGTCAACCATCCGGGGAAGATCACCGACGACGGTTTCCTGACCACGCTGGCCGAGGCGTTGATCCTGGGCGGCATCTCGATGTCGATCTGCGGGTCCAGCCGGCCGGCCAGCGGCGGCGACCACGAGATCTCGCACGCCATCGACCATCTCTTCCCGAGCACCGCCTCGCACGGAGAGCAGGCCGGCCTCGGCGCGCTCTTCTGCACCTTCCTCCGGGGCGACCTGGAACGGTTCGGCCAGCTCGCCCGCTGCCTGCACCGGCACGGGCTGTCCACCCGACCCGCCGACCTCGGGCTGACCGACGAGCAGTTCGTCGAGGCGGTGGCCTTCGCCCCGCGTACCCGGCCCGACCGTTACACGATCCTCGAACACCAGGCGCTGTCCGCCGACGACCTTCGTACCCGGCTGGGAGACTACGTTGACGCCCTTCGTGAGCACCTTGGCTGAGCCGTCCCACCCCACGGTCACCGACTTCCACCGGGTGAACCGGGGTGGTGGCCTGTTCAGCGAGTCGGTCAGCCAGTGGATCGGCGCGGTCTTCGCGCTCGTCGCCCAGCGTCTCGGGCTCCGGCCGACCGCGTTGACCATCACCAACCTGCTGCTCGGGCTGGCCACCTCGGTCACCGTGGTGGCGCTCGCCGGCCCGGTCGCCGCCGGGGACGTGCCGGCTCCGGTGGTCGGGCTGGTCGCACTGTTCGGCTGGCAGATCGCGTACGCCCTGGACTGCGCCGACGGTCAGCTGGCCCGGGTGACCGGGCAGGGCAGCGCGGCCGGCGCCCGGGTCGACGTGCTCTGTGACGTGGCCGCCCAGATCGCCCTGGTCGCCGCCCTGTCCGCCACCGCCGTGGCGCAGCGGCCGGCGACGCCGACCTGGCTGGTGGCGGCGTTCGCCGGCACCTGGATGGTCAACCTGGTCACCTCGGTGATGCAGTCCGGCCCGAACGCGGCCAGCATGGTCACCTCCACCAGCCTGCCCGTACGCCTGGTCAAGCTGGTCCGCGACTACGGCGCCGTCATCTTCGTGGCCGCCCTGGTCCTGGCGCTGGCCCCAGCCCTCACCCTCTGGGTCATGCTCGCCTTCACCGCGGTCAACGGCGCCTTCCTCCTGGCCAGCATCGCCTTCTCCGCCCGCGCCTCCCTCCGCTGACCCCCACCCCCACCCCCATCGCGTTGATCATGAGGTTGGCGGCACTTTGAAGATCAAAAACTGCCGCTAACCTCATGATCAACTGAGTGGTCGGGGGTGGGTCAGGGGTGGGTGAGGGAGGCGTAGATGTCTAGGAGGCGCTTGGTGACCACGTCGGGGTGGAAGGTGCGCTCGTAGCGGGACCGAGCCGAGGCGGAGAGGGCAGTGGCCCTCGCCGCGGCCGTCGGCAGCGCGGCGGCCAGCGCGGCCGGCTCCGGGGGCACCACCCAGCCGGCCTCGCCGGTCACCACACCGGCCGGCACCGCCCCCGGCTCCCCGGTACCAGGGGCATCCGGCATCGCCGCGACGCCGGAGGAGTTCGGCGCCGAGGAGCCCGGCACGGAGCCGGTAACCGCGGGGGCGGAGGCTGAGGCGACGGCGGCCGGGCCGGTGCCGGCGGGTTCTCGGGGAGTATCCGCGCCGAGCAGGTACGGGATGCCGCCGAGCGCGGTGCCGAGCACCGGCCGCCCGCTGGCCAGAGCCTCGATGATCACGGTAGGCAACACGTCGTGCCAGGTGGAGGTGGCCAGCACCACGGCGGTCTCGGCCAGCGCCGCGCGGACGCCGGCCCGGTCCAGCGGGCCGAGGTACGTGACGTCGGAGCGCTCGGCCGCCAGCGCCTCGACCAGCGGGCGCAGCTCGCCGTCTCCGGCGACGCGCAGCGGGCCCAACGTGCCGTCGGGGTGTCGCCGCCAGGCCTCCACGAGCAGGTCGAGGCCCTTCTCGGGGGAGAGCCGGCCGAGGAAGAGAAAACCCCGACCGAGCGGAGCGGGCGTACCCGGGTCCGGAATCCCGTTCGGTTTCACCACGATCCGCGACTCGGGGATGCCGTAGTCGCGCAGGTGGTCGGCGACCGCGGTGGTCAGGGCGATGAACCGGTCCACCGACTTCCAGGTGCCCCGGTGCACGGCCAGCGTGGTGGCCATCAGCGCGCTCTGCGCCCGCGATCCCCGGTAGCAGCGGTGCACCACCGCCGGCACGCCCAGCGCCCGGCCCCGGCAGTCCTGGCAGATCATGCCGTCCCGGAAGTACAGCCCCGAGGAGCACACCTGTCGGTAGTTGTGCACCGTCTGCACCACCGGCACCCCGTGCCGGTGCGCGGTCCGTACCACCCAGGGCGACAGCAGCGGGTACGGGTTGTGCAGGTGCAGCACGTCCGGCCGGTGCTCGGTGAGCAGCTGGGCCAGCTCCTGCTGGGCGCGGGGAGCGTAGATCGGGGAGATCGGCAGCAGCGCCTTCGCCGTCCTCGGCATCGTCGGAATCTCGTCCGAACTGCGCAGGAACGGCAGCACCTCCACCCCGGCGGCGGTGAGCTGGGCGATCTCGGCGTCGACGATGGTGTTCTCACCGGACGGCTGAGCTTCTCGGTACCGGTTGTGCGCCACCACGATTCTCACGGGAAAGAAGGCTACCGTTGGACGATGCCCGAACTACCGGAGGTGGAGGCGCTCGCCGGTTACCTGCGACAGCGTGCGGTGGGCCGGCGTGTCGACCGTCTGGAGGTCGCCGCCATCAGCGCCCTGAAGACGTACGACCCGGCGCCGACCGCCGTCGCGGGCCGGGCGGTGACCGACGCCCGGCGGTACGGCAAGTTCCTCGACGTGGTCTTCGACGGCGGTCTGCACCTGGTGGTCCACCTGGCCCGCGCCGGCTGGCTGCACTACCGGGAGGCGTTCGCCTCGACCGTTCCGCTACGACCCGGCAAGGGACCGATCGCGATCCGGGTACGCCTCGACGACGGCTCCGGCTTCGACCTGACCGAGGCCGGTACGCAGAAGAAGCTCGCCGCCTACCTGGTGACGGACCCGCAGGTGGTGCCGGGGGTGGCCAAGCTCGGGCCGGACGCGCTCTCGGCCGACCTGGCCACCTTCGCCGCTGCGCTGCGTGGCCGCCGGGGCCAGGTCAAGGGGGTGCTCACCGACCAGTCGGTGCTCGGTGGGGTCGGCAACGCGTACTCCGACGAGATCCTGCACGCGGCGAAGCTGTCGCCGTTCGCGTTGACCGACCGGCTGTCCGACGATCAGATGGCGACCCTGCACGCGGCGACCCGTCGGGTGCTGGGTGACGCGGTGACCCGGTCGCTGGGGCAGCGGGCGGCGGAGTTGAAGGGCGAGAAGCGGTCCGGGCTCAAGGTGCACGCCCGTACCGGGCTGCCCTGTCCGGTCTGCGGCGACACCGTACGGGAGGTCTCGTTCGCCGACTCCAGCCTCCAGTACTGCCCCACCTGCCAGACCGGCGGAAAGCCGCTTGCTGACCGACGGTTGTCCAGACTCGTACGGTGAGTAACACCACTCACTGATTACGGAGCGGAATCGGACGCGCGGTGCGCAACCACCGGTCCGGCGCTCTACCGGGGCCGCCATCCCTCGGTATAGTGGCCCCGGTCCCCGGCTTCCGGATGGCATGGGGCCGGCCAGATCCCAGGCGGTAGGTGGCCGCCGCGCAATGTCCCTCGGGTCGGCGACGGAACGGAACTCGCGTGGGAAACTGGAACGGTGGGCGACCCTGGCGGTCACGGCGAGTGAACGCCACGGGTCATGCGGGAGGACATGGGTGAGGTGACGGCTAGCCTCCAGCGCCCGGTGACCAACGAAGGCCGGAGCAGACTCGTGCGGCACGTCGACAGCTTCGAGATCCAGCCGCCGAACCCGCCGTCGCCGAACGGCGTACCCCGGTCGGCGTGGGCCCGGGCCCGGCGGCGCGTGTCGCGCTGGCACCGGCCGTACACGGCGATCCTGCTGCTGCTCGACTTCGCCGCCGCGGCCTTCGCCAGCTACACCGCGATCCGCACCTTCGACCAGGCCACCGCGGGTTTCCACCAGGCCCAGAACGACCCGACCTGGTTCTACACGGTGGCGTTCCTGCTGCTGCCGCTCGGCTGGCTGGCCACCCTCTGGTTCAACGGGGCCTACGACCGGCGCTGTCTCGGGCTGGGGCCGGACGAGTTCAAGCGGGTGATCCGGGCCGGGGTCGCCGTCTGCGCGGCGCTGTCGTTCCTCGCCTTCGCCACCAAGACCGACCTGTCCCGGTTCACCGTCGGCACGGCGCTGCTGCTGGCGCTGCTGCTGATCCTGCTGGGCCGGATCCTGGCCCGTTTCGTGCTGCACACCGTCCGGCGCAACATCCAGCAGGCGGCGCACCGGATGGTGCTGGTCGGCACCCTGCCGGAGTGCCTGGAGGTGTACACGGCCGTCACCCGCACCCCGGCCGCCGGGCTGGTCCCGGTCGCCATCCACATCACCGACGGGTACGCGGCCGCCAAGGGCGTGCAGACCCCGGTCCCGGTGTACGCCGGTCGCGACGTGCTGGCCCTGGTCCGCGAGATGGGCGCGGACACCATCGCGGTCTGTGGCTCGGCCAGCGCCGAACCCGGTGAGCTGCGCCGCCTGGCCTGGCAGTTGGAGGGCTCCGGCGTCGACCTGGTGGTGGCCCCCCAGCTGACCGACATCGCCGGGCCCCGGGTGCACATCCGCCCGATCGAGGGCCTACCGCTGCTGCACGTCGAGGAGCCCACCCTCTCCGGGCCCGCGCTGCTGGCCAAGAACATGATGGACCGGGTCGCCGCCGGGCTCGGACTGCTCGCGCTGATCCCGGTGTTCATCGCGATCGCCATCGCGATCCGGATCTCCGACCCGGGTCCGGTCTTCTTCCGGCAACCCCGGGTGGGCCACGAGGGGCGCACGTTCCGGGTGTGGAAGTTCCGGACCATGTACGTCGACGCGGAGGACCGGCTGGCCAGCCTGGTCGACCAGAACGAGACCGACGGCATGCTGTTCAAGATGAAGCAGGATCCGCGGGTGTTCCCGGTGGGCCGCTTCCTGCGCGCCTCGTCGCTCGACGAGCTGCCGCAGCTGATCAACGTGCTCAAGGGTGAGATGTCGCTGGTCGGGCCGCGTCCGCTGCCCGCCGACGACGGTGACTTCCTCGGTGATGTGCGACGCCGGCTGCTGGTCCGTCCGGGGATGACCGGGTTGTGGCAGGTGTCCGGTCGCTCCGACCTCTCCTGGGACGAGGCCGTCCGGCTGGACCTGTACTACGTCGACAACTGGTCGCTGGCGTACGACCTGAGCATCCTGTGGCGCACCGTCGGCGTGGTGGTCGCCCGCAAGGGCGCCTACTGACCGGCGCCCACCCCTTTCCCGCAGCGTCCGCAACCAGCAGGATCGTCCACGTGGGTGGCAACATCTCCGCCGTGATCGGCGTTTTCTCACTGGTCAGCGTGCTGGCCGGGGCGCTGTACGCGGTCGGTCGGCTGCGTGGTCGGCGCGGCATCGCCACGCCCGGGCAACGGGCGACCTACGAGGTGCTGCACACCGCCGGACTGGCCGCCGAACCGCTGCGGGCCGGGCTGAACCCGGCCGGCGCGGCGAAGGCCGCCCGTCACCTGCGCACCCTGGTCGGCGCGGAAGGGCTGGCGTTGACCGACGCCGACGACCTGCTCGCGCTGGACGGACGCGGCGCGCACCACCGGGAGCAGCTCCGGACCGCCGCCCGACGGGTGATCGCGTCCGAGCGATCCACCGTGCTGGGCGAGGCGGAGCTGACCTGCGACCGGATCGACTGTCCGGTCCGGGGCGCGGTGGTGGCCCCGCTCGGTGGGGCGTCCGGCCGGATCGCCGGTGCGCTGGTGGCGGTCACCGACGGTGCGCCGGCACCCGGTCTGGTCCAGGCCACCCTGGAGACCGCCCACTGGGCCGGCAGCCAACTGGCCCTGGCGGAGCTGGACTCGTCCCGGGAGCGGTTGGCCCGGGCCGAGGTACGCGCCCTGCGCGCCCAGATCAGCCCGCACTTCATCTACAACGCGCTGACCGCGATCGGTTCCTTCGTCCGCACCGACCCGGAACGGGCCCGGGAGCTGATCCTGGAGTTCGCCGAGTTCACCCGGTACTCGTTCCGGGCGCACGGCGAGTTCACCACGCTGGCCGAGGAGCTGCGCTCGATCGACCGCTACCTGACCATCGAACGGGCCAGGTTCGGCGACCGGCTCCAGGTGCGGCTCCAGATCGCCCCCGAGGTGCTGCCGGTGACCCTGCCGTTCCTGTGCCTGCAACCACTTGTCGAGAACGCGGTACGCCACGGGTTGTCGCGCAAGCCGGGCACGGGCATGGTGAGCATCGAGGCCCGGGACGCGGGCGCCGAATGCCACATAACGGTGGAGGACGACGGAGTGGGGATGGATCCGGCCACGCTGACCGCGGGGATCGCCGAGCTGGCCGGGTCCACCGGCGACCCGGGGGACGATCCGGGCCAGCACGTCGGGCTGTCGAACGTCGACGAGCGCCTGCGGTCGGTCTTCGGCGACGGCTTCGGCCTGGTCGTCGAGACCGGGGTCGGCTCGGGTACGAAGGTGAGCATGCGGGTGCCGAAGTTCCACCCCGGCGTACGGGCCGGTTCGTGACCGGCTCCGGCCCGGCCCCCGGCGCCGGCTTCCTGCGGGTGCTGGCGGTCGACGACGAGCCGCCGGCACTTGACGAGTTGGCGTACCACCTGCGGGCCGACCCCCGGGTGGCCCGGCTGCACACGGCCGGTGACGCGACCGAGGCGCTGCGGGTGCTGCGCGACGACGACGTGGACGTGGTCTTCCTGGACATCCGGATGCCCGGCCTGGACGGCATGGAGCTGGCCCGGGTACTGCGCCGCTTCGCCCGACCCCCGGCGATCGTCTTCGTCACCGCGTACGACGACGGTGCCGCGGACGCCTTCGACGTGGGTGCCACCGACTACGTACGCAAGCCGGTACGCGCCGAGCGGCTGGCCGAGGCGCTGCGCCGGGTGGTCGGCTCGCGGGTGGTACCCACCCATCCCGCTGCGCTGGCCCGGGCCGAGGAGGATCCCACCATCCCGGTCGAGCTGGCCGGTACCACCCGGATGCTGCCCCGGTCCGCGGTGCGGTGGGTCGAGGCGCAGGGCGACTACGCCCGGCTGCACACCGCCGACGGCTCGCACCTGGTGCGGGTGTCGCTGGCGACGCTCGCCGAACGATGGGCCGACGCCGGGTTCGTCCGGATCCACCGGTCGTACCTGGTGCAGCTGCGGCTGATCGCCGAACTCCGCCTGGTCAACTCCGGCTACGTGGTGGTCATCGACGACACCGAGCTGCCGGTGAGCCGGCGGCACACCCGCGAGCTGAAGGACAAGCTGGTCCGGGCCGCCAAGCAGGAGTGGAGCCGCTGAACGGCGGCGTTGTCCACCGAGTTGTCCACAGGCCCGACCGGTTGTCCACACCGTTGTCCACAGGCCGCTTGACATTCCCGTCGGGCCGACGAGACTGCCGGGATGGCCGCCGAGGATGCACCGCCGGCACCCCGCCGACCCGACCCCGCCGGACCTCCCGATGCGACCGCCGGGTCCGGGCCGCCGCCGCGTACCCGGGTGGTGTTGGCCGAGGTGTCCCGCCGGTCGCGCTGGCCCGCCGGCACCCACACCGAACTGACCCAGCAGACCCGGGTCGGTGAGGCCCTCGTTCGCGGCCTGGTCCGCGCTCAGCTGGCGCTGGCCCTGCAACTGTCGGCGGTGGTGATGGTCGGGCTGGGCGGGCTGCCCTGGCTGTTCGCCATCGCACCCTCGGTCGGCCGGATGACCGTGCTCGGTGTCAACCTGCCGTGGCTGCTGCTCGGGGTGCTCTCCTTCCCGTTCCTGGTCGCCGTCGGGTGGACGTACGTCCGCCTGGCTGAGCGCAACGAGCAGGACTTCACCGACCTGGTCCAGCGGCCGGAGCGCTGACGTGAGCAACAATCTCGTCGTACCGGCGATCGTGGCGGTCACCCTGGTCACCGTCGCCATCGGCTTCTACGGGCTGCGGCTGGCCCGCACCACCTCCGACTTCCTGGTCGCCTCCCGGGTGGTCAGCCCCACCTGGAACGCCGCCGCGATCGGCGGCGAGTACCTGTCGGCGGCGAGCTTCCTCGGCGTCGCCGGGCTGATCCTCAAGTACGGCGTGGACGTGCTCTGGTACCCGGTCGGGTTCGCCGCCGGCTACCTGGCCCTGCTGCTGTTCGTTGCCGCGCCGCTGCGTCGATCCGGTGCCTTCACCCTGCCCGACTTCTGCGAGCTGCGGCTCGGGTCCCGCCGGCTACGGACGCTGGCCACCGTCTTCGTGATCTTCATCGGCTGGCTCTACCTGGTGCCGCAGCTCCAGGGTGCCGGTCTGACGCTGGCCACGCTGGCCGGGTCGCCGTACCCGGTCGGCGCGCTGGTGGTGGCCGCCGTCGTCACCGCGAACGTGGCCCTGGGTGGGATGCGGGCGGTCACCTTCGTGCAGGCGTTCCAGTACTGGCTCAAGCTGACCGCGCTGGCCGTACCGGCGATCTTCCTCGCCTTGCAGTGGCAGGCCGACGGCCGCCCGGCGGTGACCCCGCCCGAGGGAGCGACGTTCCGCACGGCGACCACCGTCGTGGTCGAACAGCGCGCCGTGCTCACCCTCTCCGACGGTCAGACCCTGGAGGTACGCCCCGGCGACGAACTGAGCTTCGCCGAGGGTGAACCGGTGCCCGAGGTCTCCGGGGTGGCCAACGGTGCCACCGACTGGTTGCTGCCCAGCGACGCCGGTTCCGACGACCGGGGGCTGTTCGGCACGTACTCGCTGATCCTGGCCACCTTCCTGGGCACCATGGGGCTGCCGCACGTGCTGGTCCGCTTCTACACCAACCCCGACGGGGCCGCCGCGCGGCGGACCACCCTGGTGGTCCTGGCCCTCGTCGGGGTCTTCTACCTGCTGCCCACCATCTACGGCGTACTGGGCCGGATCTACACACCGCAACTGCTGGTCACCGGCCAGACCGACGCGGTGGTGGTGCTGCTGCCCGAGGCGGCGCTCGGTGCCGGGACCACCGGTCGGCTACTGGCGGCGCTGGTCGCCGCCGGGGCGTTCGCGGCCTTCCTGTCCACCTCGTCCGGGCTGCTCACCAGCGTCGCGGGGGTGATCTCCACCGACGTGCTCGGTCGGGGCTCGGTGCGCGGCTTCCGGCTGGCCACGGTGATCGCCGGGGTGGTGCCGACGGTCCTCGCCCTCAACGTCTCCGGTCTGGACGTCTCGCAGGTGGTGGGCCTGGCGTTCGCGGTCGCCGCGTCCAGTTTCTGCCCGCTGCTGGTGCTCGGCATCTGGTGGCGGGGTCTCACCGACGCGGGCGCCGCCGCCGGGATCCTCGTCGGCGGCGGGGCCGCCGTGGCGTCGGTCCTGGTCACCGTCCTCGGGCCGGCCCTGACCGGCTGGCCGGCCACCCTCATCGCCCAGCCGGCCGCCTGGACGGTGCCGCTGGCCTTCACGGTGATGATCGCGGTATCGCTGGCCACCCGCCGTCGCGCCCCGGCCGACATCGGCCGCACCATGCTCCGGCTGCACGCCCCCGACGCACTTAACTCTTGAGGGCGCTCGCGGCACCGGGGCGGCGGTGGTCCGACTCGGGGATGAGCTGCGGATCCTCCTCCGGTCGGGCGGCGGGCTGGTCGGCACGGGATACGGTCGGGCGCATGACTGGTGAGCACCCGGCGCTGGCGCTGCGCGGCCTGGCCAAGAGCTTCGACGGCAAGGTCGCGGTGGCCGGCGTGGATCTCGACGTCCCGGCCGGCTCGTTCTACGGGCTGCTCGGCCCGAACGGCGCCGGCAAGACCACGACCCTGTCGATGGCCGTCGGGCTGCTACGTCCCGACGCCGGCGGCGCGTGGGTGCTCGGCCACGACGTGTGGGCCGATCCGGTCACCGCGAAGCGGTTGCTTGGCGTCATGCCGGACGGGGTACGCCTGTTCGACCGGCTCAGCGGAGCCGAGTTGCTCGCCTATCACGGTCTGCTGCGCGGCATGGATCCGGCCGTGGTCGACCAGCGGGCGGCGGAGCTGCTCGACGTGCTGGCCCTCGCCGACGCCGGCCGGACCCTGGTGGTCGACTACTCCGCCGGCATGAAGAAGAAGATCGGTCTGGCCTGCGCGTTGTTGCACGGTCCCCGGGTGCTCGTGCTCGACGAACCGTTCGAGGCGGTCGACCCGGTCTCGGCGGCGCTGATCCGGGACATCCTGAAGCGGTACGTGGGCGGCGGTGGGACGGTGGTCTTCTCCAGCCACGTCATGGAGGTCGTGCAACGGCTCTGCTCGCACGTGGCGATCCTCGCAGCCGGCACCATCAAGCGGGTCGGCACGCTGGAGCAGGTCCGCGGCGACCGCTCGCTGGAGGACGTCTTCGTCGAGGTGGTCGGCGGCCGTACCGCCACCGGTGAGGAGTTGGCGTGGCTGTCCCGGTGACCGCACCGGCGAGCCAGGTGCGGCCGGTCTCGGCGCGTCACTTCGTCCGGCTCAAGCTGCGGGTGATGGGCAACAACTTCCGCGGTCAGGGCTGGCGGGTGACGCTGTTCCTGGTCGGCTCGCTGATCGGGCTCTGGTTCGCGGTCGGTGCCTTCTTCGGCCTGGCCGCTCCCGGGCTGGCCGGCGACGACCGGTACGCCCTGCTGGTCGCCGCGTTCGCCGGTGGGCTGATGGTGCTCGGTTGGCTGCTGCTGCCGCTGGTCTTCTTCGGCGTCGACGAGACCCTCGACCCGGCCCGCTTCGCGCTGCTGCCGCTGTCCCGACGCACCCTGGTGACCGGGCTGTTCGCGGCGGCGCTGGTGAGCGTGCCCACGGTCGCCGCGCTGCTGGCCCTCTCCGGGCTGGTGGTCACCGCCGGGGTGTTCGGCGGCTGGTCGGCCGCCGTGGTCACCGCCGTCGGGGTGTTCTGCGGGCTGCTCCTCTGCGTCGCCGGTGCCCGAGCGGTGACCAGCGCGTTCGCTTCCATGCTCCGCTCCCGCAGGGTACGCGACCTGGCCGCCGTCCTGCTCGCGGTGCTCGCCGCCTCGCTCGGCCCGTTGCAGCTCGCCGGCGTGGCCGCGATCCAGGACACCGACTGGGACCGGCTCACCGGTGTGGCGACGGTGATCGGCTGGACCCCCCTCGGTGCCCCGTGGACGGCGGGTATCGACGTGGCGCAGGGCCGGGCCTGGGCCGCTCCCGTGAAGCTGTTGATCACCGTGGTGACGATCGTCGCGCTGCTGGCCTGGTGGTCACGCTCGCTGGAGTCCGCGATGGTGGGCGCGGCGACCGCCGGACCCACCCGGGCAAGGCCCGGAGTCACCGGCGGCGTGGTGGCCCAGCTCTTCCCCCGGGCCGCCGGCTGGCTGCGCCGGGACCGGTTCGGTGCCCTGGTCTCCCGGGAGGCCCGCTACTGGTGGCGGGACGCCCGACGACGCGCCAACCTGATCACCATCGCGGTGGTCGGCCTCTTCGTGCCGGTGATGGTCAATTTCGGTGGGCAGGGCTTCACCTTCGACAGCGACCAGGGTTTCAGCCCTGCCGGGGACTCCTCACCGGTGCTGGTCAGCCTCTCCATGCTCTTCGTCGGTCTGCTCGCCGCGGTGACGCTGGCCAACCAGTTCGGCTTCGACGGCAGCGCGTACGCGGCGAACGTGGTGGCCGGCGTGCCGGGGCGGCTGGAGCTGCGCGCCCGGATCACCGCGTTCTCGCTCTACGTGCTGCCGATGCTGGCGGTGGTCGCCGTGGTGATCGCGCTGGTGATCGGTGAGCCGACGTGGATCGGATTCATGGCGGGTGCACTGGTCGCCACCTACGGTGCCGGGCTGGCGGTCAACTTGTTCGTCTCCGTGCTGGGCGCGTACTCGCTGCCGGAGACGAGCAACCCGTTCGCGATGAACAGCGGAGCCGGGGTGGTCAAGGGCATGCTGACCCTGCTGGCCATGGCGGCGACCGGGGCGCTCGCCGCACCGATGGTGGTCGCCGCGGCACTGCTCGGCGACGCCTGGCTCTGGCTGGGCCTGCCGCTGGGCGTGGCCTACGGCGTCGGGGCGGCGCTGCTCGGCGCGTACCTGGCCGGCGACGTGCTGGACCACCGCCAGCCCGAACTGCTCGCCCTGGTCACCCCGCGGCGCTGAGGCCGCACCGGACGCGGCGTGGTGCGGTGTCACGTTCTTCGGATACCGCGACATGCCGCATGTCGCGAAGCCGCGGCCAGGGCCGGTCGAACCGGGCGGACGGGTCACAATGTTTCACGTGAATCATGAGCCGGGTGCCCAGATCCACCACACCGACCCGTTCGCCGCGCCGGCCGGGAATCGTTCGCCCGTACGCCGGCTGCGGGGCCGGCTCGCCGCGCCGGTGACCCTCTGGACGGCGCCCGGGCCGGCCGGCCTGACGGTGTCGTCGACGCTGGTCGCCGAGGGTGAGCCGGGCCGGCTGCTCGGGCTGGTGGACGCCGAGTCGGAGCTGTGGGCGGCGGTCGAGGAGGCCGGCTGTTTCGCCGTGGCCCCGCTCGGCCCGTCGCACCGGCAGCTCGCCGACCGGTTCGCCGGCCTGTTCCCCTCGCCGGGCGGTCTCTTCGCCATCGGCGCCTGGCTGGACACGCCGTACGGGCCGGTGCCGGACGACGCGGGCGGCTGGGCCGGCTGCCGCCTCGACGCTGCCCGGCAGTACGGCTGGGGTCTGCTGGTGGAGGCGACCATCGAGCGGGTGGAGCTGGCCGACGACGGGGAACCGCTGCTGCACCACCGGGGCCGCTACCGGGGACTGGCCTGACCGTCCCGACGGAGCTGTCATCGCGCTCCTTTAGGCTGACAACTCATGAAGGTTGAGCAGCGCTTCGGTCCCGGTCACCGCATCCTGGTCACCGGCGGGGCCGGGTTCGTGCCGTCGCACCTGGTGGATTCGCTGATCGAGCGCGGTTGCACAGTCGTCGCCCTCGACAACTTCGTCACCGGGTCCAAGGAGAACGTCGCGCACCTGCTCGACACGCCGACCTTCACGCTTGTCGAGGCCGACATCTCCGACGGGCTGCCCAGCCATCCGGCGGTGGCGGATCGGTTCGACGCGATCCTGCACATGGCCTCGCCGGCCAGCCCGACCGACTTCGAGAAGCTGCCGGTGGAGATCCTGCGGGTCGGCTCGGTGGCCACCCTGCACCTGTTGGAGCGGGCCGCCGCCGACGGCGCCCGGTTCCTGCTGGCCTCCACCTCGGAGGCGTACGGCGACCCGAAGGAGCACCCCCAGCGGGAGACGTACTGGGGCAACGTCAACCCGATCGGGATTCGCAGCGTCTACGACGAGGCGAAGCGCTTCTCGGAGGCCGCGACGATGGCGTACCGCCGCAGTCGCGGCGTGGACACCGCGATCGTGCGGATCTTCAACACCTACGGGCCGAGGATGCGGCCGGACGACGGGCGGGCCATCCCGACCTTCATCTCGCAGGCGATGCGGGGCGAACCGATCACGGTGCACGGCACCGGCAACCAGACCCGCTCCATCTGCTACGTCGCCGACCTGGTCCGGGGCATCCTGCTGCTGCTCGACTCGACCGAGAGCGGGCCGGTGAACTGCGGCACCGAGCACGAGATGAGCATGCGGGAGCTGGCCGAGACGATCGTCTCGCTCTGCGACAGCCGCTCCGAGGTGACATATGTCACGCGCAGCGCCGACGATCCGGAGATGCGTCGGCCGGATCTCACCCTGGCCCGGGAGGCGCTCGGCTACGAGCCGACGGTCGCTCCCGAGGAGGGGCTGCGCCGCACCATCGAACACTTCCGCCAGCGGTTGGGGTAGCCCGACACCGGCGGCGCAGCGCTCGGTAGGGGCGAGACTGGCTCGCGCTGCGTACATTGAGTTACATGTCAGCGACCATTTCCGCCGCCCTGCCGGCCCTTCACCTGCACCGCAGCGCCGGCCGGGCGGCAGTGCCGGGCCCGGGACGCGGGGGCCGGGCCGGCGGACCGGCCGACACCCGGTGGCACCCGGCGTACGACGACGAGCCGGTCCCACCCGCCGGGCCGGGAGGACCCCGCGGTCCGCTGGGTCCGGGTGGGCCCGGTGGCGGTCCGTCGCCGCGACGGCGGCGACCGCACTGGCGCCGCATCGCGCTGGTGGCCGGCGTCGCCGTGCTGGTGCTGGCCCTGATCGCCGGCGCGGGTGCCTGGTTCTACGCCCGCAGCCTGGACAACAACATGGCCCGCACCGACCCGTTCTCGGAGATCACCGGTGACCGGCCGGCCAAGGCGGTGAACGGCGCGCTCAACATCCTGATGGTGGGCACCGACTCACGGGATCCGGACGCGCCGATGGACCGGGCCGGCGAGTGGCGGGCCGACACGATCATCGTCATGCACATCCCCGCCGACCACAAGCAGGCGTACCTCGTCTCCATCCCCCGGGACCTGTACGTGCCGATCCCGGAGAGCGCCGGTGCCGGATGTGAGACGGGTCAACGGCGCAAGATCAACGCTGCGTTCGCGTTCGGTGGTCTACCCCTGGCGGTACGCACGGTCGAGTGCTTCACCGACGTGCACATCGATCACGTGATGGCCATCGACTTCGCCGGGTTCAAGCAGGTCACCGACGCCCTCGGCGGGGTGGACCTGGAGGTGGAACAGACCATCACCTCGATCCACAAGCCGTACCGGAAGTTCACCAAGGGCACCAACCACATGAACGGCGCCGAGGCCCTGGACTGGATCCGTCAACGCAAGCAGTTCCCGGACGGCGACTTCGCCCGGATGCGCCACCAGCAGGATTTCCTCCGGGCGCTGATGGACAAGGCGGCGAGCACGGGCACGCTCACCAACCCGAAGAAGCTCAACGCCTTCCTCCAGTCGGTCACCGAAGCGGTAACCGTCGACCAGGGCTTCTCGCTCACCGACATGGCGGTGCAGTTCCGCAATCTGCGCGGCGAGAACCTGACCTTCGTCACCAGCCCGCATCTGGGCAGCCAGACCATCAACGGTGAGTCGGTGGTCGTCTCCGACCGGGAGAAGGCGCTGACCATGTACCGGGCGATGGCCGGGGACACGATGGCCGACTGGATGCGGGCCAACAAACCGTCGACCACCGGCAACGGCTGATCACGACCGGTACGCCCGGAACGGCCGATCGTCTACTTTGCTGTGGACGATCGGCCATTTCAGCAGGATGACGTGGTAGAGAACGTGAACTGGACACCACGTGAACTCGCCAGCGCCGGAATGCGAACGTAAAGTGTTCCCGCCCCCTTCTGCGTACACGAGCTGGAGCACGCATGCCGGTTCACAGCCCCTCCCTGCTTGAGCCGCCGCGCGCGTCCGCCGCCCCGCCCACCCGCAACGCCGGGTCCGGTAAGTCCGGCAAGAAGCGCACCCGGCGCAAGGATCCGCTCTGGGCCCGGCTCACCGTGGTCTTCGGGGCCGCGCTGATGATGACGAGCGGTGTGGCGATCGTCGGCAGCAAGGCGGTGATCAGTCAGGCCACCGGCAGCATCTCCCAGCGCAACCTGCTCGGCGACGCGGGCAAGACCTCCGCGGAGGGTGGGGCCGACCTCAAGGGCCCGATCGACATGCTGCTGCTCGGGGTCGACGCCCGGGAGCGCTGGGCGGCCGACGACGTACGCGCGGACAGCATCATCGTGCTGCACATCCCGGCCACCCACGACCAGGCGTACCTGATCTCGATTCCCCGGGACACCGAGGCGCGGATCCCGGCGTTCGAGAAGACCGGTTACCCGGGCGGCGTCGGGAAGATCAACGGCGCGTTCCAGGCCGGTGCCCAGAACGGCGGCGGCTGGGAGGGCGGCGCCCAGTTGATGGCGCAGACCATCAAGGGCATGACCGGGGTCAGCTTCGACGGTGCCGCCATCATCAACTTCGGCGGCTTCAAGAAGGTGATCGACGCACTCGGCTCGGTGCGCATCTGCCCGAAGCAGGAGGTCACCTCGATCCACATGTCGTACGTCGACGGCGAGCCGATGTGGAACGCGGACGCCAAGAAGACCGGCAAGCCCCGCACCCCGGTGGTGCACAAGAAGGGCTGCCAGGAGATGGAGGGGTGGGCGGCCCTGGACTTCTCCCGCCAGCGGTACGGCCTCAAGAACAGCGACTACGACCGCCAGCAGAACCAGCAGCAGCTGATCAAGGCGATGGCGAAGAAGGCCACCCAGAACGGCAGCCTCACCAACCCGGTCAAGCTGAACCAGCTGATCAAGGCGGCCGGCAAGGCGTTCATCCTGGACACCGGTGGGGTGCCGGTGGAGGACTTCGTGTTCACCATGCGCGGGGTGACCGGCAACGAGCTGATCATGCTGAAGACCAACGGCGGCACGTACAACGCCAAGGGCAACGGCACCGAGGCGCTGAGCGAGCAGACCCTGGACATGTTCCAGGCGGTTCGCAGGGACAAGCTCGCCGAGTTCGTGTTCTACAACCCCGAGGTGATCTCCTCACGGAAGTGACCGGCCGGCTCGTGATGACCGAACCGCCGGCACTCCCGGTGACACTTCCGTAACCTGATGTGAGAAGAATTCATGTCAGGTCTGCGGGAGGGACGTCACGGCCGGGACGGGGCGTACGAGCGGAAGGCGGTCACCGGGCGCGCCGGCCCGACGACCGCGATGGCCCCGCGTGCTGCTCGGCGTCGGGCTGACGGTGCTGTTGCTGGCCACGCTCGCCGTGGTCGGGCTGCGGGTGCTCACCAACCGGTACGAAGGCACGATGACCCGGGCGGAGCTGCTCGACCCGAGCGCCCGCGCCGACCGCACCGACCTGGACGGCCCGCTCAACTACCTGCTCGTCGGTTCGGACCGGCGTCCCGGTGACGCCGACTCCGAGCAGCGCACCGACACCATCCTGATCGTGCACGTGCCGCCCGGGCTACGCGAGGGCTACCTGGTCTCCGTGCCGCGCGACCTGCTGGTGGCCATTCCGCCGGGCGGCGGCTATCCCGGCGGCGAAGACAAGATCAACACGGCGTACGAGTACGGCGGCGGCGGCCAGCCCGGTGCGCACCTGCTCTCGGCCACCCTGGCCCGACTCACCGGCATCCGCTTCGACGGTGCCGCCCTTGTCGACTTCGCCGGCCTGCGAAACGTCATCGACCTGCTCGGCGGGGTCGAGATGTGCGTACGCGGCGAGGTTCGGTCGATCCACACCGACCGGGTCTTCCGTCCGGGCTGCCAGCGGATGGACGGCGCGCAGGCGTTGGACTACGTGCGCCAGCGCTACGACCTGCCGGGCGGCGACTACGACCGGCAGACCCATCAGCAGCAGTTGCTGGGGGCGATGCTGGAACAGGCCGGCGAGACCCGGCTGCGCACCGACCCGGTACGGCTGCACCGGCTGATCGGGGCCGTCGGCAGCTCGCTGACCGTGGACACCAACGGTGTGCCGGTGGAGGACCTGTTGCTGGCCCTGCACGGCCTGGCCACCGACGGACTACGGGGCGTGCAGGTGCCGTCCTACCCCCAGATGATCGACCAGGTGTCCTACGTCCGGCTCGACGACGAGGGTGACGGGCTGTTCGCGGCGGTTCGCGGCAGCCGGATGTCGGAGTGGGCCGGCGCCCATCCGCGCTGGGTGACCCGGCTCTGACCGGCACCGGACCGGGAGCGGACGGTGACCGCCGTGCGGTCGCGGGCAGCCGCGCGGCGAGGTTCTAGGCTTGGTACCCGTGTTCGGACCTCAGATACCCACCGTGACCGTTTCCGAGATCAACGATCAGACGTACCTGCTCGACGTCCGGGAGGACGACGAGTGGGCCGCCGGCCACGCCCCCGGCGCCCACCACCTGCCGATGATGGAACTCCCCGCCCGCCTGGCCGAGGTGCCGACGGACCGCGACGTGGCCGTCATCTGCCGTTCCGGCGGACGATCCGCCCAGGTGGTGACGTATCTGCTGCGCAACGGCTGGGACCAGGTGAGCAACGTCGCCGGAGGGATGGGCGACTGGGCGGCGGCCGGTCGACCGGTGGTCGGCTCCGACGGGCAGCCGGGCCGGGTTCTGTAGGACACGAACCGTGGCCGGCCCCCTCGTCTTCGCCCACCGTGGCGCCTCGTACGACCTGCCGGAGCACACCCTCGCCGCCTATCTACGCGCCCTCGACGAGGGCGCCGACGGGCTGGAGTGTGATGTCCGGTTGACCCGGGACGGGCACCTGGTCTGCGTACACGACCGGCGGCTGGATCGGACCAGCAACGGTCGCGGTCTGGTCAGCGCCCGTACGCTCGCCGAGTTGGAGCAGTTGGACTTCGGTTCCTGGCATCCCGGGGGTGTGCCGGCCAACGGCGACGAGGTGCTCGACGACGCACACACCCGGCTGCTCACCCTCGAACGGCTGCTGGAGGCGGTGCTGGCCGCCGGCCGACCGGTCCGCCTGCTCGTGGAGACCAAACATCCGTCCCGCTACGGCGGCAACGTGGAGCGGCGGCTGGTTGCCCTGCTGCACCGGTACGGGCTGGCCGAGCCACGCCCGGACGCACCCGTACGGGTCACCGTGATGTCCTTCTCCCCGCTGGCGGTGCGCCGGATCCGGGCGCTGGCTCCGGCGCTGCCGACCGTGCTCCTGCTGGAAGTGCTGCCCCGTTGGTTGCCCATGGGTCGGCTGCCCTTCGGTGCCGGCATCGCCGGACCGGGGATCGCGCTGGTCCGCGCCCGCCCGGCCCTGGTGCCGGCGCTGCGGGCGGCCGGCAACCAGGTCTACGTGTGGACCGTGAACGAACCGGCCGACCTCGACCTGGTGCTGGCAGCGGGGGTGGACGGCGTGATCACCGACCGTCCGGCGCAGACTCTCGCCCGGCTGCGCCGCTAATCGCAGCCGGGCCGGGGGTGCCCGGAAACGCGGCCGGCAGGCACACTCGGGTCATGCCGGACCGCACCGACTACTCGGCTCTGATCGCCGGGCACACCGCCGTCATCGAGATGATCAACTCCGGTGACGCGGGTCTGCCGGTGCTGACCCAGCTGCTCCGGGTGGCCCAGCCGGCGCTCGGGGCAGCCGGGATGGCGTTCGTGGAGTTCGCGCCGAGCGGCGGTCGGGTGATCGCCGCCACCGGTGCCGCCGAGTGGACCGTCGGCCGGCCGCTGCCCGCCAACGATCCGGTCACCATCTGCCTGCTCGCCGGCCCCCGGGTGCAGTGCGTACGGACCGACCGGTTCAGCAACGCGCTCGCCGGCGAACTGGCCGAGCGCGGCCTGCGACGGATGGTCGTCTCCCGGGCCGAGATCGGTGGCCACACCGTCGGCAGCCTGCACGCCCTCTACCTCGCCGGCGACGAGGAACCCACGGCCGAGGAACGCGGCGTGGTCGGATACCTCGGCTCCTGCATCGCCCACATGTACGGCGACCAGAGCGGCCTGCCCGTGCACGGCGACGGACCGGTGGTCGCGGCGCTCGCCGACGGCCTGGCCGTGGTCGACCGGGACGCCCAGGTACGACTCTGGAATCCAGCCGCCGCGCAGGTGACCGGCCGGTCCACGGCAGAGGCGATGAACCAACCGCTACCTTTCCCGCTGCCGCCGTCGGGGCAGGTTCTTGATCACCGACTGCCGAGCGGACGCTGGTTGCGGATCACCTCCGGGGAGCTGCCGGGCCCCGGCGCCCTGCGGGTGGTCACCTTCCGCGACACCACCGACCAGCAGCGGCACGACCACGAGCGGGATCTGTTCGTCGCGGTCACCAGCCACGAACTGCGTACCCCGGTCACCGTCATCAAGGGCTACGCGGACACCCTCACCGACCACTGGGAGTCGCTGAGCGAGACCGACCGGCGGCAGGCGGCCCGGGTCATCGGCCAGCGGGCCAACGAGCTGGCCCGGCTGCTCGACCGGCTGCTCTCGTCCGCGGCCGAGGCGTGGCCGGGCGACGGGCCACCGGCCCCCTTCGACCTGACCGAGACGCTCCGGGTCGCGATCGCCGACCTGCCCGCGGACCTGCGTCGCCGGACCACCCTCGAGGTGCCGGTCGAACTACCCAGAGCGATCGGGCATCGGCAGAGCCTGGCCACCGTGCTCACCGAACTCGTCACCAACGCCGGCAAGTACTCCCCACCCGACTCCCCGATCGACGTCGCCGCCGGTGCGGACGGCCAGACGGTCTGTTTCCGGGTCGCCGACCGGGGCATCGGCGTACGCCCGGAGCACGTGGAACGGGCCTTCGACCGGTTCTGGCAGGGCGACTCCGGTGACCGGCGTCGCTATCCCGGCACCGGTCTCGGCCTCTATCTGGTCCGCCGGATCGTTGAACAACAGAATGGCTGGGTATTCCTTCGTCCGAGAAGTGGTGGGGGTACCGTCGCAGAGGTGCGGCTGCCCCGCAGGTGACAGTGGGGGTCACGGGGCGAAAGAGGGCAGAGGTGGCGACGACAGCTGTCGAACGGGCGTGGTGCGTGGTGGTGCCGCACCATCCCAGTGGGGCGCGGATCGCCCGGCACCGGCTCGCCGCCGAGCTGGCCGGAGCCGTCTCCCCGGCGATGCTCGCGGATCTGGTGGCGGTCCTGGCTGAGCTGGTCGGCAACGCGGTCCGGCATGCCGACCCGCTGCCGGGCGGCGTGGTCCGGGTCGCCTGGCGGCTGCGCTACCCGCCCGAGGGGCCGCAGCTGCGACTGCGAGTCACGGACGGCGGGGCCGCGAGTGGCCCACGGATCCGCCCACCCGATCCGGACGCGGCCGACGGGCGCGGCCTGCACATCGTCTCCGGCCTGGCGACCAGCTGGGGTGTGGAACGCGACGGGCTCGGTCAGAGCGTCTGGGCCGACTTCGATCCGGTCGGCGACCGGCCGGCGCTGGTGACGACCGGCTGAACCGGTGGGTCGACCCGTCGTCGCGGCGCGCAGGCGGGTCCGGCCCCCACCGGCCGCCGGAGGGCTCTAGGCTGTGTCGCCGTGAGCAAGCGTCGAAAGAACCAGCGGGCGGCCACCGCCTCCGGCAAGCGGGAACGGATCCGGGACGTCTTCGTTCCCCGGCCCTTCGAGGGGCTGGTCGACGAGCCCGAGTGGATCGCCCTGCGGGAGCTGGTGCCGGCCGCCTCCGCGCCCCTGCGGCTGGTCCCGGCACTCGTCGACGAGCACGGCGACCGGCCGGTCACCCTGGCCACCGTGCTGCCGATGGCCGCCCCCGCGATGAGCCGGGACGACGGCCACATCTTCATCGGGCTGCAGCGTCATCTCCAGTCCGGGGACGTCTCGCGCGACCTGGCCGAGTCGCTGCTCTGCGCACTGCGTACCGCCCCGGGTGCACAGGTCGCGGTGCCACCGTTGCCCGGCCCGGGTCCCCGGTTGCAGGACATCCTGGTCGACGGCCCGTTGGAGATCAGCCTGCACGAGGGCTTCGAGTTCTGGCTGGCTCCCGAGGCCGCCGAGGATCCGAACGTGCGCGCCTCCCTGGAGCGGGCGAACGCGGCGATCTATCCGACGCAGCGACTGGCCGCCGCGCGTGCCGCGTACTGGTGCCGGGTGTCGGAGAAGGCCCACGTCCGCTGGGTGCTGCCGGAGGCCGAGGAGGCCGCCCTGGACGCGCTGGCCCGGCTCGGCGCGGCCGGCTCGCTGACCCTCGGCGAGGCGACCCGGTTCGCCGGCATGTTCCGGGCGCACGGGCGGCTCGTGCCGGTCTGGGACCTGCCCGAGGACACTCCGGCGGGTGACTGGGAGCAGCCGGTCGCCGACTTCGCCAAGCGGTACGCCGACGCCCTGTCCGAGACCGGCCCGCTCGACGCCGACGCCCGCCGGTCCCGGCAGGGGCTGCTCGGCCGCCAACTCACCCTGCGCTGAGCCACCCGCCGGTCAACCGGACCGGACCGGGCTCCGCTCCCGCAGCATCGGGCAGGACATGCAACGGGGGCCACCACGCCCCGAGCCCAGCTCCGAGCCGGCGATCGGGATGAGTTCGATGCCGGCCCGCTCCAACTGGGCGTTGGTCTCGACGTTGCGCTCGTAACCGACGCAGAGTCGGGGCGCGAGGGCCAGGGTGTTGTTGCCGTCGTCCCACTGTTCCCGTTCGGCGGTCACCGGGTCGAGCCCGGTGTCGATCACCCGGAGCCGATCCAGGTCCATCGCGTCGGCGGCGGCCCGCAGGAACGGCGACGGTCCGTCCACCCGCGGGTCCTCGCCGTCGGCGCCGGCGATGACGGTGTACGCCGACAGGGTGCTGGCCACGTTCGGATACATCAGCACCGCGTCGGTGTCGACCATCGTGCAGATCGTGTCCAGGTGCATGGTGGCCCGTTCCTGGGCGATCGGTACGACCAGGATGGTGTGCGCCAGCCCGGCCGCGAAGACCCGCCGCGCGAGGCGCTCGGCACCGGCGGGAGTCGTCCGCTCGCCGACACCGACGGCCAGCACCCCGGGTGCCAGCAGCAGCACGTCACCGCCTTCCAGTGGCTCCAGGCCCGGCCGGTAGACGAACTCGGTGCCGGCGAACCGGGGGTGGTGCCGGTAGATGGCATCGGTGAGCGTGGTCTCCCGCCGCCGGGCGGGCATCGCCAGGCTCGTCACGCCGACCCGGTCACCGATCCACAGTGACGAGTCACGGGTGAACAGCAGGTTGGGCAGCGGGTCGATGATGAAGTCGTGTCGGTCCATCAGGGTGTAGACGAGGCCACCTCGACGGTCCCGGCCGACCCGCAACTCCTCGTGGGCCAGTCCGGCCACGAGGACGCCGGCCAGCGCGGCCGGATCGAGGTACGCCAGGTGCGCGGCGACCCGGGCGCGCAGGGTGTCGCCGAGCCGGGGCGAGTCGAGCACCTCTTCGGTCAGCTCGTTCCGCGCGTCCGGCACGGCCAGCGTCTCGGTGAGCAGGTCGGTGAGGTAGAGCACCTCGACGCCGCGTTCCCGCAGGGCCGCCGCGAAGGCGTCGTGCTCCTCCTGTGCCCGCCCCACCCACGGGATCGCGTCGAAGAGCAACGAATCGTTGTTGCGCGGGGTGAGCCGGGCGAGTTCCGGCCCCGGCCGGTGCAACAGGACGGTGCCGAGCCGGCCGACTTCACTGTCCACGTAGTGGCTCACCCCCGCAGCGTAGGGCAGGGTTTGGCGGTATCCGGTAAAACAACCGTGGGTGAATATGGCATTCATCCACAGTCATTCCGGCGCTCCGGCTTGCCGACCACCGGGACTGGCAACGTAGGGTAGTGAGAACGTAACTTCGAGGGACCTTTTGCCGGAGGTCGCGATGACTGTCTTCCCCGCACGTCGAGCCGTACCGTCCGCCAGGGCGCTCCCGCCAGTGGCGGTACCGCACCCCCGGGTCGAGTCTCCCGGGGTGGTCGCGACTCCTCGCCCGTCCCCATTGGAGTGGGCCCGCCGCCGTCGGGCGGAGCGCGGCGCGCGTCGGCTGGAGGCGGCCGGCGCCCGCGCACTCGGCCAGCTCGACCATCTCGGGCCGGCCTGGCACGTCATCGACTGGCCCCGCACCGACGCGGTCGACGTCCTGCTCGACGACCCCGCGGACAACCGGGCCGGGTTCCTGGCCATCGGCCCGAGTGGGCTCTTCGCCGTCACCATCGCCGACCACGGCCGCGCCCGCGTTCTGGTCGCCGGTGACGTGGTGCAGATCAACGGCAAGCGCCCGCCGTACGTGGCCGAGGCCCGCCGCGACGCCCGGCGGGCGAGCAAGGCGCTGACCGCCGCCGTCGGCCATCCGATCCCGGTGACCCCGGTGCTCACCTTCGTGGGATCCGGGGTGATCAGCGTCTACGGCCTGCCCAAGGACTGCCTGATGGCGACCCACCGCGAACTCGACCGACTGCTGGTGGCCGGCGGGAACCGGATCAGCCCGGCCACCGCCGAGAAGCTCTCCCGGGTCGCGCAGCACCCCGGGACCTGGGGCAACGGTGGCCACCCACCGGCGGCCGACTACCGGTGGTACGAGGACGGCCGAATGGCCGCTGACAAGCCGGCCGGCCGCCGGTAACGTCAGCGGCGACGCCACGCTGCCGGGGCGGCCCAGCTCCTGCCGGCCCGCGCCGTCGCCGACCGGGCACTGATCGACACCGACGCAACCGTACGCCCGACGCGGTCGGCGGTCGCTGCCGCGACCGGCTAGCGTGGACGCATCGTCGGTGTGCATAGGAGGCTCGGTGGCCCACGTCGAACTCTCGCTGTCGGAAGTGTTCGCGCCCTCCGGGGGGACACCGACAGAGCCTGAGTGCGACAACATCAGCCGCTGGTCGGCCACGGTCTCCAGCGCCCACGAGCCCTGCCTGCTGATCGACGCCGAGACCCGGGTGCTGGCCGTCTCCGCCGCCGGTTGTGAGCTGCTCCAACTGGGCGCACCGGAGGACGTGATCGGTCTGCCGCTGCTCGACGGCGGGCTGCGGCTGCTCGACTTCACCGCCTACCGGGGCGAGTTGGCCGAGCCCGAGATCGACAAGATACCGCCGCTGCTGGCGCTCACCTCCGGCCGGCTGGCCCGTGGTCTGCTCCGGATCGAGGCGGCGACGGAGGACGTACCGGACGCGACGGTGGACGCGATCTCCACCCCCGTGCTCGCCGACGGCGCGGTGGCCGGCTCCCTCACGTTCTTCTCCGAGGTCTGACTTCCTCCTACCATGGGCTCGGCCCCGCCAGTCCGTGTCTCCCGTGATGAGGACCACCCCCGTGCCGCCCACCTCGCCGCCCCACGCCACCCCCGGCCGGCCGACCACCGGCTTCCGTTCCGGTGCCCACGTGGCCCTCCGCCCCGGCCGGCGCCACCGCCGACTGGTCGGTGTCGCCATGCTGGCCGCGGTGCTGACCGTCGGATGCGGCGCGCCCCCGGAGGTCGGCGACAGCGGCCTGCCGACCCTGGCGCCCACCCGGACACCGAGCAGCCCGACCAGCCCCGCCACCCCGTCATTCGGCGTACTTCCCGGTGCCGTTCCGACCATCCCGTCGGCCGACCCCGGGTTGGTCGCGGTGGCCTGCACCAGGGAACCGTCCGCGAAACGGATCATCGAGTTGGTGCGAGGTCGGCGTGGGCTGTTGCCCGGCAGCGCCCGGGTCAGCGTCAGCAAGGGTCCGTTGTGTGCCGCCGACTGGCACCTGACCACGCTCGACGTGGCCGGCTACGAGCCGCTCCAGGTGGTCACCCGGGACCGGGCCGGAACGCTGCGGCTGGTGACCGCCGGCACCGACGTGTGCACGGCCGAGGTACGGGTCGCCAGTCCGCCCGGCATCCAGGCGCTGGCCTGTGGCAGTGACGGCGGCGGCGTTGCGGTGCCGGTCCCGCCGCCGTCGCCGACGCCGTCGACCCCGTCACCCACGCCGTCGGGCTCGTCGCCGACTCCGGGTGCGTAGGCTGAGCACATGCCGGGAACACCGCCGACCCGTTTCGTCTACCTCGGCCCCGAGGGCACCTTCGCCGAGCAGGCATTGCGTACCGTGCCGGCCGCCGAGCGGGGCAGCCGCACGCCGGCCCGCAGCGTCGGTGAGGCGCTGGAGGCGGTCCGCGCCGCCGAGGCCGACGCGGCTCTGGTGCCCCTGGAGAATTCGATCGGCGGCGCGGTCGGGGTCACCCTCGACGAGTTGGCCGAGGGCGAGCCGCTGGTCATCACCCGGGAAGTGATCCTGCCGGTCGAGTTCGTACTCGGGGCCCGCGCGGGAACCCCGCTGCCGTCGGTGCGCAGCGTCGCCGCCCACCCGCAGGCGTCCACCCAGTGCCGAGGTTGGCTGCGTGCGCACCTGCCGGACGCGGTCGTGGTGGACGTGCTGTCCAACGGTGCGGCGGCGGCCGGCGCGGCCAACGGTGAGTTCGACGCGGCCATCTGCGCCCCCATCGGCGCTACCCGACACCGGCTCGTCGTCCTGGCTGACAAGATCGCTGACCATCCGGACGCGGTGACCCGCTTCGCGCTGTTGTCGCGGCCCGGGCCACCTCCGCCGCCCACCGGCGACGACGTGACGTCGCTCGCCGTCTACATCGCGCACGACCGGGTTGGCGCGCTGCTGTCCGTGCTGACGGAGCTGGCCGTCCGCGGGGTCAACCTGACCCGGATCGAGTCCCGGCCCACGGGCGAGGCGCTCGGCCGGTACGTCTTCTTCCTCGACTGCACCGGTCACGTCGCCGACGTGCGGATGGGCGAGGCGTTGCAGGGGCTGCGCCGGATCTGCGCCGACGTACGCTTCCTCGGCTCGTATCCCCGACACCGCTGGGACGCGTCGACCAGGGAACGGCCGGTGGCCGCACCGGCAGGCCTTTCCGATGCGGACTACACCGACGCCGCGGCCTGGCTCGCCCGGCTACGCGCGGGCGAGCTGACCTGAGCGGCCCGGCGCGCGCCGCCAGCCGGCGCAGCCGGGCCTGGCTGTGCCGGCAGGCGTGAGCGCCGCCAGGACCGGCTACCGGAACAGGCCGCCGAGCACTCCGCCCTGGTCCTGTTGGCCGCTGCCCATGATCGGTGGCTCCTCGGAGGGCTGGACGACGACGAAGCCGTGACCGGCGAAGCTCATCGTGTACGCCTCACCGGTGGTGCGGCCGAGCAACGTGCCGAGCCCGAGCTGGTCGGCCCGGTGGTAGCCGGTCTGCAGGCTCGCCGACCAGCAGACGGCGGCCTGCGGGTCGACGTAGGTGGGCGCGTCGACGTTGAGGACGACCGGCGTCCCCCGGGTGGTGACGGCGATCCTGCCGTGCCCGGTGAAGACGCAGTTGAACAGGCCGGACGAGGCCATGCCGGCCCCGCCGACCATCTTGATGTCATAGCGGAGGGTGGCGTCGAAGGCGAGCACGCTCGAGCCGTTGATGGACAGGGCGTCGCCCGGCTCCAGGTCGATGACGTGCACATCCTTGGCGAAGTCGGCGAGGAAGACGTCGCCGCGTCCGGTGAGTTTCATCAGCGGTACGCCCTCACCGGTGAGCTTCTGCTTGATGAAGTTGCCCAGTCCGCCGGAGCCGAGCGCCTGAAACTGCACCTGCCCCTGGTAGGCCACCATCGAGCCGACCCGGGCCATCGCCTCACCGTCGAGTTCGATCTTCAACATCTTGGAGTTCTGCAACCGCATGCCGGGTTGCGTCGACTCCTGCTCCAGATTCGCCGCCGAGAACAGCTCGCTGCGCATGGTTCCTCCCGTACTCGCCGTACCTGGCCGAGACGGTAGGGCCGGCCCGCAACCCCGGCGGCGGCCCTCAGCCCCAGCCCAGCTCGTGCAGGCGAGCGTCGTCGATGCCGAAGTGGTGGGCGATCTCGTGCACCACCGTGACGGCCACCTCGTCGACCACGTCCTCGTCGCTGTCACAGATGCGCAGGATCGGATTGCGGTAGATGAGGATCCGGTCCGGCAGTACGCCCGCGTAGTCCCAGCCGCGCTCGGTCAACGCGTGTCCCTCGTACAGGCCGAGCAGATCCTCCCCGGGCGGCGGGTCGTCCTCGACCAGGATCACCACGTTGTTCATCAGCGCCAGCAGTTCCTCCGGAACCTCGTCGAGCGCCTCCCCCACGAGCTCCTCGAACCGCTCCCGCCCCATCTCCACCGCCACGCCCCCATTCTTCCCCACCCCACCCGCGATCTTGCACTTCCGGTCGCCGCGAACCGGCACAGAAGCCGCGTAACGGAGACCGAAAGTGCAAGATCGACGAGGAATGGGAGGGGTTGGTCAGGAGGTGAGGCGGGCGGTGAGGGTGATCTCGGCGCCGGGCGAGAGCAGGCGGGAGATCGGGCAGTTCTGCTTGGCGGTCTCGGCCAGCTTGGCGAACTGCGCCTCGTCGATGCCGGGCACCTCGCCGACGGTGTCCAGCTCGATCCGGGTCACGGTCATGCCGGCGTCGGTCTTGTCGAGGTGAACCTTCGCGGTGGTCTCGACGGAGGTGGGCGTCGTGCCGGCGTCGGCCAGCGCCTTGGAGAAGGCCATCGAGAAGCAGCCGGCGTGTGCGGCACCGATCAGTTCCTCGGGGTTGGTGCCCTCACCCTCCTCGAAACGGGACTTGAAGGAGTAGTTCCCCTCCAGCCCGCCCTTGCCGGTGCGGACGGTGCCGGACCCCTCGGTGAGGTTGCCCTGCCAGCGTGCGGAAGCGGTACGAATAGGCATGCGCCTGACGCTAGTCCACCGGCGGCCGGCAGGCGACCGACCGCCGATGGCCACGTGGTCGTTCCTCGGCGTCGCGTCCCGGCTGTGTCATGATGCGACCCGGACCCCGCAGCGCGGCGGACGCGCGGCGCCCCGGCCACCAGGAGAGGGTGAGTGATGACCCACGACCTCCCCATTCCCCGTCAGGACGACCGCTCCGACGGTGCCAGCGTCATCGAGTGGGGTGCGGAGGACGAGTCGCCGGCGACCGGCCGGTTCCGGCGGGCTCTCGGTGGCCTCGGCGGGGACCACCGGGTGCCGGTGCTGCTCGCCGGGCTCGGTGCGGCGGCAGCCCTGGCCTCGCTGCTGGGCGAGTGGTCGACGCTCACCATCCCCAACGGCGGACCGGACCCGGCGACCCCGCTCCAGGTGACAAGCGGCGTCTCCGACGTCGGGCTGGGCTCGGCGTACCTGGTCGGGCTGCTCGCGCTCGGTGCCACGGTGGCGCTCGCGGTGCGCGGCACGGAGTCCGTCCGGGCGAATGCCCGGGTGGCCGGACTGGCCCTCGCCGCGGGTGTGCTCGCGCTGCTGGCGACGACCGCGACGGCGCTCGACGACACCCTGGGACGGGGGATGTACCTGAACCCGGAAATGACCGTGGACGTCGAGTACGGCCGCGGCCTGATCGTCGCCTTCGTCGCCGTCGGGCTGTTCGCCGCCGCGCTCCTGCGGGCCTCACCCGCAGCGGCCGAAGCCCAGCCAGGGGTGGACGGGGCGCGCCGTCGCCGCCGCCGGACGCCGGCGGACGCGGAGCCGGAGGGTGACCGCCCGCCTGCGGACATCACCGTCACACCGACGGTGCCCTTCGCCCGGGAGGCACCGCCCGACTGACCCTCCGGCCCTGGTCGAGAGGTCATCTCCGGTGCGTCGCCCGTTGGCACCCGATTCGCCTGGAAGCCATGGTTGCGACCGTTCTCGCGAGGTACGGTTGCTGCCCGCCGTCACGCCGGGTCGCCAATCGACGAGGTGAACGGCTGGTCGCGACGGCGGCGGGCGAAGGAGGAACGATGACCCGCCCGGGCCTGCCCAAGCTGATCGCCACCGACCTCGACGGGACGCTCGTCCGCAGCGACGACACCGTGTCGGCCTTCACCCACGAGGTCCTCGACCGGGTACGCGCCGCCGGTATCCCGGTGGTCGGCGCCACCGGTCGCGGCCCCCGGCTCACCGAACTGACCCGTAACGACATCCGCGCCGCCGATTTCCTCGTGCTGGCGGGCGGTGGCCGGGTGGTCGACCAGAGCGACCCGGACGGACCGGTGGTGCTCCGTGACGAACGCCTCTCCAGCGAGGTGCTGGCCGTCCTGCTGGCCGAACTGGAGGCCGCGGTCGGACCGCTGACGGTCATGGTCGAGGCGTCCGACGAGCACGACGCCCCGCTCTGGGGTGACTACCACCCCGCCTGGCCCTACCAGGACGCGTTCGAGGTGCGCAGCCGCGCCGAGTGCCTCGCCGGTGACGTGATCAAGGCGTTCGCGCGTACCGCCGATCACCACGTGGACGAGCTGCTGGCCACCGCCCGCGAGATCGTCCCGCCGCACCTCGCCACCCTCACCCAGGCGGGCCTGGGCTTCATCGAGATCTGCCCACCCGGGGTGGACAAGGCCTCCGGGCTCAGTGTCATCGCGCAGACCCTCGGCGTGGACCCGGCGGACGTGCTGGTCTTCGGTGACATGCCGAACGACCTGCCGATGTTCGAGTGGGCCGGCTGGGGGCGGGTGGCCGTGGCCAACGCCCACCCGAGCCTGCGCGCGGTCGCCGACGAGATCACCCTGCGCAACGACGACGACGGAGTGGCGATCTATCTCGACCGGCTACTGTCCCGGTGATGGATTCCACGCCGCAGCTGGTCGCCACCGACATCGACGGGACACTCCTGCGCGACGACCGCACCCTCAGCGCCCGCACCGCCGCGGTGCTGGCCCGGATCTCCGACCAGGGCACGCCGGTCGTGCTGGTCACCGGCCGGCCGATCCGCTGGCTCCGGCTGGTGTACGACCAGCTGGCCGCGCCGTTGCCGGCGGTCTGCGCCAACGGCGCGGTGGTCTACGACCCGACCACCGACGAGGTGCTGCGGGCCGACCCGCTGGCCCCGGACCTGCTCGCCGAGGTGGTCCGCCGTCTGCGGGCCGAAATACCCGGGGTGAGCCTGGCCGTGGAGATCGTCGACGGTCGGGAGATGCGTCACGAGGCGCACTACCCGTTGCGGTGGGACGCCGACGACGAGGCGATCCGGGCCGTGCAGACCGCCGAGGAGCTGTTGTCGGTGCCGGCGGTCAAACTGCTCGCGCGGGCCGGTGAGCAGGACCCGGACCGCTTCACCCGACTGGTCGCCGCCGCCCTCGCCGGGCTCGCCGAGGCCACCCACTCCTCGCACTCCGGGCTGGTGGAGATCTCGGCGGCGGGGGTCACGAAGGCCGCCGGCCTGGCCTGGTACTGCCACCGCATCGGCGTCGCGGCGCCGGAGGTGCTGGCGTTCGGCGACATGCCCAACGACCTGCCGATGCTCACCTGGGCGGGACGCGCCGTCGCGGTCGGGAACGCGCACCCGGACGTGCTGGCGATCGCCGACGAGGTCGCCCCGGCGAACTCGTCGGACGGGGTGGCCGCGTACCTGGAGAAGGTCTTCGGGGTGCGGTGAGTCGTCCCGGTGCGACGCGCGGCGAGCGTTGCCGCACCGGGACGGTGGTCAGAGGTACTGGCCGGTGCTGTGTCCTTCGCCACTCGGCTGACCCATGCCGGGCATCCCGGGCAGCATCGCCCCGGCCGGTCCGCTGGGCAGCGCCTGCCGGCCGGAGCGCATCTGCTCCAGTTGCACCCGGGCCGCCATCTGCTGCGCGACCAGCGCTGCCTGGATGCCGTGGAACAGTCCCTCCAGCCAGCCGACCAGCTGGGCGTGGGCGATTCGCAGCTCGCCCTCACTCGGTGCCTGGTCCTCGGAGAACGGCAGCGAGATCCGTTCCAGCTCCTCGCGCAGCTCGGGGGCGAGTCCCTCCTTCAGCTCGACGATCGACCGTTGGTGGATCTCCCGCATCCGGTGTCGGCTGGCGTCGTCCAGGGGAGCGGCCTTGACCTCCTCCAACAGCTGCTTGATCATGCTGCCGATCCGCATCACCTTGGCCGGCTGTTCGACCAGGCGCGACGGATCCTCGCCGGGTCCGTCCTCGGTCTGCACGGTGCCGACGGGCCGGCCGTCCGGTCCGACCACCACCACGGTTCCGGACCGCCCGGCACCGTCCCGGTCGGGCTCGTCGTTCTGTCCAGCGGAGCGCGCTTCGGTCATGCCCTCCATCTTTACCCAGTCGCCCCCCGCCCTGCCCGCCGGCCCGCTGCTCGGTCCCGGTCGGGCACCCATTCCCCGGCTGGTCGTGAAGCGCGCTACCGTCGCCCGATGCCCTCCGATCCCCGGGCGGTGCTGACTCGCCCCGCGCCCGAACCGGACGTCACCGTCGCCTACGGCGACCATCCGGACCAGATCGCCGATCTGCGCCACCCGGCCGGCTCCGGGCCGCCCCGGCCGCTGGTGGTGGTGGTGCACGGTGGTTTCTGGCGTGCGGAGTACGACCGGCGGCACACCGGGCCGCTGGCGAGCGCACTGGCCGCGATCGGCTATCCGGTGGCCCAGTTGGAGTACCGGCGGACCGGGCAGCCCGGTGGTGGCTGGCCCGGCACCCTCACCGATGTGCTGGCCGGAGTCTCCGCGCTGCCCCGGTTGGCCGAGGCCGCACTGTCGGACCGGATCGCCTCGACGCCCCCGCTGCTGCTCGGTCACTCGGCCGGCGGGCACCTCGCGTTGTACGCGGCGGCCCACGCACCCGGTGCCGTCGGCGGGGTGCTGGCCCTCGCCCCGGTCGCCGACCTGGCCGAGGCGTACCGGCTGGACCTGGACGCCGGTGCGGTGGCCGCGCTGCTCGGCGGCGGCCCGGCCGACGTGCCGGAGCGGTACGCGACGACGGATCCACGATCCCTGGTTCCCCTGCGGCCACGCACGGTAGTGATGCACGGCACGCTGGATCAGCAGGTCCCCATCGACCTCTCTCGAAGTTACGTGGCTTCCGCCCGCGCCGCGGGGGCCGATATCGGCCTGATTGAGCTACCAGATTGCGAACATTTCGGTCTTATCGCCCCCGACTCGTCGGCATGGCCGGAAGTTACCGCCGCGTTGCGGTCTCTGCACGAAGATCACTAGCCATTGACGCAGCGTCGCCGAGCAGGTAGAACGCCGAAGGGGCGGATGCGCCCGGCAACACATTCGAAGGGAACCCGGTGTCGCAGATGAACCGCAGGCGGGCACTCCAGCTGCTGGCCGCGATCGGTACGAGCGGACTCGTCGCCGGGTGCGGCTCCGACGCCGAGCCCGAGGCCGCCAGCTCAGCGAGCCCGATCAAGATCGGGCTCATCGCGCCACAGTCGGGTGCGGGCAAGGCCGTCGGCGACGAACTCGGCAACGGCTTCGAGCTGTACCTGGACCTGAACGACAGGCAGCTCGGCGGTCACCCGGTCGACCTGATCACGGCCGACGAAGGCGACGACGTCAAGTCCGGACAGGCCGCCGTCGAGGGGCTGCTCAAGCAAGGCGTGCTCGCCCTGACCGGGGTCGCCAGCTCGGCGGTCATGTTCGGGATCCGGGACATCGTGGAGCAGGCCCGGGTTCCGTTGATCGGTTCCAACGCCTCCCCGCCGAGCCTGCAGAGCGTCGTGTACATCTGGCGTACCTCGTACGTGCTCGACGAGGCGGGCCGGGCGCTCGGTCGCTACCTGAAGGACGAGCTCGCCGCCACCGACCGGGTCGCCACGATCCTGCCGGAAGGGGTTCTCGGCGTCGAGGACGTGCTCCGGGGGTTCCGTGAGGAGTTCGGCGAATCCGACCCCCGGATCGCCTCCCCGGTGGTCTGGACCTCCGGCGACAGCAGTCCCAGCAGGACCGCCTACGTCTCGGACATCAACCGCGCGCTGGTCGGTAACCCGTCGGTCGTCTTCTGCTTCTACTCCGGCACGGCGGCGGTGGAGTTCATCATGCAGCTGCGCGACGCCGGGTTCCGGGGCCGGATCTACGCCCCCGGTTTCCTCACCGAAGGCTCGGTGCTGGAGGACATCCGCCCGACGAGCGACGCACTCGGCATCCGCACCGCGTTGAACTACTCCGCCGACCTCAACAACGCCGCCAACCGCCGGTTCGCATCGGCCTACCGCAAAAAGCACAACACCTCGCCGACCACGTACGCGATGGCCTCGTACGACGCGGCCAAGGTGCTCGACCAGGCGATCCGTCTCGCCGGCGAGGCGCCCACCCCGCAGCAGGTGAACCTCGCGCTGGGGCGGATCGGGCAGATCGACAGTCCACGCGGTGCCTGGCAGTTCAACCAGCCGCGCACGCCGCAGCAGAAGTGGTACCTGCGCGAGGTGCAGCGCGACGGCCAGGTGGTGTCGAACGTGCTGGTCAACGAGTTGGCCACGCTCGGCTGACTGGTGCGACGGAAACGAGGCCGTCCCTTACCGGGACGGCCTCGTCGCTCTGCCTGGGCTCAGTGGCGGAGTTCGGCGACGCAGCACTTCACGCTGCCACCGCCCTTCTTCAGCTCGGCCAGCTCCACCGGCACCGGGGTGTAGCCGGCCACCTTGAGCTGACCGGCGAGCCGGGTGGCCTCGCTGTTGAGCACCACGTTGGCGCCGTCGCTGACCAGGTTCAGCCCGAAGGCGAGGGCATCCTCGTCGTCCGCCAGCACCGCGTCCGGGAAGAGCTGGGCGAGCACCCGCTGACTGGCGGCGGAGAAGGCACCGGGGTAGTAGACGACGTTCCCGTCGTCGATCGAGGCGAGCGCCACGTCCAGGTGGTAGAAGCGCGGGTCGACCAGCCGCAGTGAGACAACGGGCCGGCCGAGGGCCTCCTGCGCCTCGGCGTGCGCCGGCAACTCGGTACGGAAGCCGTGCCCGGCCAGGATCAGCCCGCCGTGCGCCTCCGGCAGGTACGCGAAGTCGCCCTCGCCCTCGTTCGTCTCGTTCGGCGCGATGAACCGCCAGCCCTGCGCCTCGTGGAAGGCCCGGTGCGTGGCCGCCTCGGCGGCCCGCTGCTGGTGCTTGAACCGAGCCCCGTAGACCGTGCCGTCGACCATGAACGCACCGTTGGCCGCGTAGACCATGTCGGGCAGACCTGGCTCCGGCACCAGCAGATGCACTTCGTGGCCGAGGCCGACCAGGGTCTCGCGCAGGCGGTCCCACTGCTTGACCGCCAGCTCCACGTCGACCGGTGCGGTCACGTCCATCCACGGGTTGATCGCGTACTCGACCGCGAAGTGCTCGGGGGAGCACATGAGATATGTCCGCTTTCGCGGCACGCGCTGCTGGTTCACGGTCACCAAGAGTAGGTAGGGTAGAACTTTGGTAACAGCCGCAAACATTGCTTCCCAGAGGCGGAACATTGCAGATCGACGCCGTTGACCAGCGAATCATTGCGCTGCTCGTCGCGGACGCCCGCGCCTCGTACGCCGACATCGGCACCCGGGTGTCGCTCTCGGCTCCGGCGGTGAAACGGCGGGTCGATCGACTGCGATCCGCCGGGGTGATCCGGGGATTCACGGCCATCGTGGATCCGGCCTCGGTCGGCTGGACCACCGAGGCCTTCGTGGAGCTGTTCTGCGCCGGTCGGACCACCCCGGCGCAGATCGGCGCCGCCGTGCGCCGTCATCCCGAGGTGGTCGGTGCGTACACCGTCTCCGGGGAGGCCGACGCCCTGGTGCACCTGCGGGCCGCCGACATCGCCCATCTCGAGGAGGCGCTGGAGCGGCTGCGGGCCGAGACGTTCGTGACCTCCAGCCGCAGCACCATCGTGCTCTCCCGGCTGGTCGAGTCCCCCGGCGTGGGTCCCTCCACCGGCTGAAGCCGCAACAGCCGGCACCGGCTGGAACCGAACGCGGAGCCACCGCGTCGAACCGGCCATGAAACGGGGCACCAAGCTCGCCACGGCAGGCGGTTCACTCGTCGCGCTCGCTCTGCTCGCCGGCAGCATGACCGTGACACAACCTCCGCCGACCGGGCCCGACACCGCCGGAGCACCGATGGTGCCGGTCGGCCTGGTCTCCTTCGACTCGTGCACCGATGCCCTCACGGAGCTGCGGGCGGCGGCCACCGCCTCGGTCGGCCCGTACGGCTTCGCCGGTGACGTGGCGCTGTTCGGCGACCGGACGGCGGCGATCGGTGGCGCGGAGTCGATGGCCCGTACCTTCGGCGGAGCGCCGGCAGACGCCGCCGGTCAAAACGCCGGGGCAGACTATTCGACGACGAACAACCACGAGACCGGCGCCGACGAACCCGACCTGGTGAAGACCGACGGCCGACGGATCGTCACCGTCACCGGCGGGGTGCTGCGGGTGGTCGATCCGGTGAGCCGCCGCGTCACCGGGCGACTCGACCTGGCCGGCGGTCGGGAGGAACTGCGCTGGCAGGACCACCGGCTGTTGCTGCTCGGCGACCGCGCGCTGGTACTCGGCGAGGATCCGCCGCGTCCGGCCGACGCGCTGCGCTCGATCAGGCGTCCCGGCGGTGCCCGCCTGCTGCTGATCGGCCTGTCCGGCCGTCCCGTGGTGCTCGGCACGTACCGCATCCAGGGCAGCACGGTCGACACCCGGCTGACCGGCGACACCGCCCGGGTCGCGGTCCGTTCGTACGCCCAGTTGGAATTCCCGCTGGAGGCCGAGGGCACCGACCAGGTCCGCACCGAACGGAACCGCCAGGTGATCGCCCGGGCCGGTGTCGAGGCGTGGCTGCCGGAGTACGAGTGGACCGCCGGACCGGAGCGGCACACCGGTCGGGTCGGCTGCGACCGGCTCAGTCGACCCGAGCGGATGACCGGCTGGTCCACCCTCACCGTGCTCAGCTTCGATCTCACCCGCGACCGGCTGGGCGACGGTGATCCGGTCTCGGTGGCCGCCGACGCCGACACCGTCTACGGCACGGCGACCAGCCTCTACCTGGCGGGTCCACGTCCGGAGCCGATCACCGGTAAGCCGCGCTGGCGGCCGTCGTCGGCCGAGCCGGTCACCGACATCTACCAGTTCGACACCGCCGCGCCGGGGCGTCCCCGCTTCCTGGCCGCCGGTTCGGTCCCCGGCCGACTGATCAACCAGTACGCGCTCTCCGAGTGGGCGGGACACCTTCGGGTGGCCACCACCACCGGCGAATTCCGGGACGACGGCAGCGAATCCGAGTCGGCGGTTCGGGTGCTACGCCACGACGACGGGGCGCTGGTGCCGGTCGGCATGATCGGCGGCCTCGGGCGGGGTGAGCGGATCTACTCGGTGCGCTACCTCGGCCCGGTCGCGTACGTCGTGACGTTCCGGCAGACCGATCCGCTCTACGCGCTCGACCTCGCCGACCCGGCCGCACCCGTGGTCACCGGCGAGCTGAAGATCACCGGCTACTCCGCGTACCTGCATCCGCTGCCGGAGGGGCGCCTGCTGGGCGTCGGTCAGGAGGCCGACGCCCAGGGCAGGACCAAGGGAGTGCAGGTCTCGCTCTTCGACGTCGGTGATCCCGCCAAGCCGGACCGGCTGGACCAGTGGCACCTGCCCGGCGGGTGGTCCCACGCCGAGCACGACCCGCACGCCTTCCTGTACCGCCCGGACACCGGCCTGGTGGCGCTGCCGGTCGACGCCGGTGTCCGGCTGCTACGGGTCAGCGGCGACACCATCGGCGAGATCGGCGAGGTGACCCACCCGGTCGGTGGCGACAGCAGCCGGCGGCAGTGGCACCCGCCGGTACGACGGTCCCTCGTGGTCGGCGACGTGCTCTGGACGGTCTCCGAGGCGGGCCTGCGCGCCACCGACCCGGCTTCGGCCCGGAGCCTGGCCTGGATCGCCGCAACCTGAACCTTCCTCCCCGCGGGTGGGGCCCGGTTTCTCGGGGTTTCCGGGCCCCACCCGCCTTGACCTCAACCACGCTTCAACTGGTCGACTCGGCGGGAAGCGGCGGTGAAGGGGGAGACATGCGGGCGGTGTGGATCCACGAGTTCGGCGGTCCGGAGAAGCTGGTGCCGGGTACCGCACCCGATCCCGTACCCGGACCGGGACAGGTGCTGATCGACGTGGTGCACACCAACATCACCTTCGTGGAGACCCAGTTCCGGGCGACCGGCTTCGGCCCGTCGGGCGCGACGCTGCCGGTGATCCCGGGCAACGGCGTCGGCGGTCTGATCGGCGACGTCGGACCGGGCGTCGACCCGGACCTGGTCGGCCGACGGGTGGTCAGCGGCACCGGCGGCACCGGCGCGTACGCCGAGCGGGTCGTCGTGGACGCGGCGCTGCCGGTGGCGGTGCCGGACGGGCTGCCGCTCGACCAGGCGGTGGCCCTGCTCGCCGACGGACGTACGGCCCTGATGCTCGCCGAGGCGGCCGATGTCCGGTCGGGAGACCGGGTGCTGGTCGAGGCCGCCGCCGGTGGGGTGGGCGGCCTGCTCGTCCAGCTCGCCGCAGCCGCCGGAGCACGGGTGGTCGGCCTCGCCGGCGGTACGCGCAAGGTCGCCCTGCTGCCGCCGCTGGGCACCGAGATCGCCGTCGACTACCGGGAGCCGGACTGGGTCGGGCGGGTACGGTCGGCGACCGGTGCCGTCGACGTGGTCTTCGACGGGGTCGGGGGCACGGTCGGACGGGACGCGTTCGACCTGCTCGACCGGGGCGGTCGGATGCTCAGCTTCGGGCTGGCCAGCGGCGAGTGGGCGGGCATCGACGCGCAGGCCGCCGCCGAGCGGGGCGTGACGCTGGTCCGGCCGACGCCGACCCCCGCCCAGCTGCGGGCGTACACCGAGCGGGCGCTGGCGGAGGGTGCGGCCGGGCGGCTGCGCCCGGTGATCGGCCAGCGTTTCCCGTTGGCTCGGGCGGCCGAGGCGCACGCGGCCATCGAGGCCCGGTCGACGGTCGGCAAAACCCTGCTCGACGTGCGCTGACCGTCCTCAGAGGTACATGCCGGTGCGGTGCTCACCGCGGCCCGGCTTGTCGCCCTCGCCGAAGAACCGCTTGCCGCCGAACTCGCCGTGCAGGCGGTCGTCCAGCTCGTCCGCGAGCCCGGTCATCACCTGCACCGCGAGCATCAGGTGGGTCGGCTGGAAGTTGCGGCCGAAGACCGGGATCGACGCCCACACCGTGTCGTCGGCACAGTAGAGGCGCCCGATCGGCATCCGGTTGGTCAGCTCGGAGAGCTTCACGTACAGCCGCTCGGTCGGTTCGACCTCGGTCAGCACCGGCGAGAAGACGTCGACGAGCGGCGGATTGTCCCGCACCCGGACGAAGACCATCGCCGAGCCGGCCCGGATGTTGATGTCACCGTCCGAGTCGACCTGGAGCCGGTCGGAGTCCGACTTGAGCATGGCCGAGACGACCGTGCGTACCCGCTCGGCCAGATCCAGCACCTCGGTGTCGGCATCGGCCTCGTCGGTCGCCGCCAGCGCCTTCTCCAGCTCGGTGCCGATCTCCCGCGCCAGGTTCACCTCACTGCGGGCGGTCCCCAACGCCTTGCCCGGGATCGGCTCGCCCTCGCCGTCGGCGAACGCGTACACCAGAAAGGCCGGGTGCGGGGCGCCGTAGATGTCGCGCAGGGTACGGGAGAGCAGCGCGGCCAGCCGGGTGGCTTCGTCCGCCGGGGCGTCCAAGCCGAAGTGGTCTCCCGAGCCGTCCACCACACCCGGCGGTGACCAGCCCAGCGCGACCATGTCGGCGACGGCCGCCCGGTCCAGCCGGTACCCCTGCGGCAGGGCCGCGTTGCCCACCGCCCGGGCGGCGAACCTCCCGTCGCCGCGTACCTCGACGTAGACGGAGTAGACCGCGTCGTCGGTGCCGGAGGCGGTCGGATCGAGGGTCAGGGCCGCCTCCGCGCCCGGCGGCAGCGTGGACAGCCGCTCCGCCAGCGCCCGGGCGAAGTCCCGCCACGCCTCGGTCACCTTCGCCCGCAGGTCGGCCGTGCTCGGCTCGTCGAGCAGGATCGACTCGTGGTGCGCCGGCGTGCCGGGCGGTGCCGAGGGGTGGTCAGCCGTCATGATCGCCTCCGTCCGTTCCGGTCACCCTACCCAGCAGGCTGCCGGGACGGATCAGCCCGGACCGTGATCGGACAACGCGGCCGTCAACCGTGGTCGGGGCCGGCCGGGTCGGCCCGCGGATGCGGATCGCCGCCCAGCTCCACCGGCCAGGTGGCGGCCAACCCGGCGAGCCGGGCCACGGCCACGGCCGGATCAGCGCCGCGCCCGACGGCCAGACCGAGCAGGTACGCGGAGACCGGCGCACCGGGCCGGAGCACCTGGTGAGCCACATCGCGGGCCAGATCCAGCACGGTCGGCACCGGCACCTCCGCCGGATCGAGACCCAGCTCCGCACAGGCGGCCGTGACCCAGTCGTCCAGCACCGTCATCGTGTCCACTCCTCCGCCCGGCGTAGGTCACCCTCAGTGTCGCAGTCGAACCAGGGCTCCGGGCCGGCACCGTGCCACGTCACCTCGCGCACGGTGAGGCCGGCGAGCAGTTCCCGCAGCGGCGCACCGGCCACCTCACCGCCGCGTCGAACGGTCAGTTGGTCGACGGCCGCCCGCAGGGCCGCTGACCGCCACACCCCGCACAGCGTCTGCCGTCGCCCCGACCGGTCCACGTAGCAGGCCCCGTCGGCCGCCACCGACCCCGGCCTTTGCCCGCTCGCCGTCCCGACAGATCGGGCACGGTCGACGCCGTGCAGGTGGTCCAGCAGGTCGCCGACGGCGTCCCGGGTCAGCAGGGGCAGGTCGGCGGCGAGCAGGGCGACGAGGGGTATTTCCGGGTCGAGCAGGGCCAGCCCGGCCGTGACGGCGGCCACCGGCCCGCCGCCCGGTGGTGTCTCCCGGGTGAGCCGAACTCCGGTGATCGCCGGTCCGGGGCCGACCAGGATCCGGGGCGACGCATCGGCAACGGCGGTCAGCACCCGCTCCCGCATCGGCACCCCGCCGACCGGTAACACCGCCTTGTCCCGCCCGCCCATCCGACGCCCCGCACCTCCGGCGAGCACCACCGCCGCGTACGCCGTCATGCCGCCACGTTAACCGCCCGCACCACGCCGAAAGCCACCGCGACGGGCAGGCACAGGTGGCGGGCAGGCACCGGTGACCGGCTCCTGTCGAGCTGAACGCACGGACGGATCGCGTGCCGCGTGCTCCGGTGCCACGAACGCGTCAGCGTGTGACGCTCGGGGCGGTGTGCATGGCGTCCGGCGAGCCGAGGCAGGATGGGTGACGTGGGACGGGCTTCGGATCGGCGTGCGGTGGTGCGGGTGGATCTGGGTGCGGTCGAGACCGGCCGACGCCGGGTGCGGCGGCCGGACACGCTCGCCGCCGAGGAGCCGTTGGAGATCCGGGTCGGTTCCGCCGGACCGGGGCGACGTCCGCCACTGACCGTCACCATGCGTACCCCGGGTGCCGATCTCGACCTGGCCATCGGTTTCCTGTTCAACGAGGGTCTGATCCGCTCCGCGGACGACGTGTCCACCGCGCAGCTGTGTGCCGGCACCGACACTCCGAACACCTACAACGTGGTCGACGTGACCCTGGCGCCCGGGGTTCCGGACCCGGTGACCGACCCGACCCGGCACTTCCCCACCACCAGCGCCTGCGGGGTGTGCGGCAAGGCGAGCATCGACGCGGTCCGTACCCGGTCGCTTTTCCAGGTCAGTGACGACCCGCTCAGCGTGCCGGCGGAACTGTTGACCGAGCTGCCCCAGCGGCTGCGGGCCGGGCAGCGGGGCTTCGACCGCACCGGCGGTCTGCACGCGGCGGGCCTGTTCTCCGCGGCCGGCGAGCTGGTGGTGCTGCGCGAGGACGTGGGTCGGCACAACGCGGTCGACAAGGTGGTGGGCTGGGCGGTACGCGAACGCCGGCTACCGCTGACCGGGCAGGTGCTGCTCGTGTCGGGTCGGGCCAGTTTCGAGCTGACCCAGAAGGCGTGGATGGCGGGGGTGCCGCTGCTCGCCGCGGTGTCGGCACCGAGCACCCTCGCGGTCGACGTGGCCGCTGAGGCGGGAATGACCCTGGTCGGGTTCCTGCGGGGGCGGACGATGAACGTCTACACCGGCGGGCACCGGGTCACCGACTGACCGGACCCCGGCCCCACCGTCAGCGGTCGGCCAGCAACTCGAACAGCTCCAGCCGGGCTGCGGCGTCCCGAGCGATCAGGAAACCCGCGATGCCCAGCACCCAGCCGAGCATGCTGCCCGAGGAGCGGACGATCCACGCGTTGAGCCGGGCGAGCACCGGCTCGACAAGCCTCGGCCAGGCCACCCGGGCGCCCAGCAGCAGCATCGCCGGCACCACCATGACCAGGCAGTAGCCGACGAGCAGCGCCATGCTGGTGGGCACCGCCAGGCCGGAGGTGGCGAGCAGACCCAGCGCGCCGAGGTACGGCAGCATCGTCGCCACCTCGGCCAGCGCGGCGAACAGCGCCAGCCCCACCAGCCAGCGCGACGACGAGTCACCGGCGGTCACCCGGTCCCGCCAGCGCAGCACCCGACCCGTACCGGCGCCCCGCTTGCCGTCGTAACGGAAGCTGAGCACGAGCAGACCCACCCCGAGCACCAACTGCCCCCAGAGCACCGGCCGGTTGTCCAGCGCACCGCCCAACAACTCGGCCAGACCGCTGCCGCCGAAATACAGCAGCAACCCGACCACGAAGTAGAAACCGGCGATGGTGCCGAGGTAGATCATCACCCGTCGGACGCTCACCGGCCCCGGTGCCAGCAGCAGCCACACCGGGATGAACAGGGTGCCGATGCTGGTGCTGTCCACCAGCGCCAGGCCGACGAGGGACAGCAGCAGGGCAAGGCTCATGCCGTACCAGCGGCAAGCTCGGACATGTGGCGATTATCCGGCACGGCCGCGCTGGGGCGTGACCCCGCCGATCACCGCACCGCCACCGGCACCGGCCTCGGAGCACCAGCCGTCGGTGGGTACCGGTACCTCATCATGCCGCGTCCGGCTGCACCGTGGCCGGCGAGCCGGCCGTCACGGACGTCGTCGTGCGCGTCGCTTCGCCCGCCGACGCGCCCCGGGCAGCCCGTTGGCCGGCCAACCGTCCAGCCGCGACGGGGGCACTCCCCGACGCAGCAGATCGTCCAGCAGCAGAGCGAGCGAATAGTCCGGATGCTCGGCAAGCACCCGCTCCAGCGCCACCGCCGCCAACGCACCCTGCCCGTCACGCCAGGCGGCGAACGCGAGCAGCGAGCCCGGGGCGGCGATCAGCTCCGGCTCGGCCCGGCGCAGCAGCTCGACCCAGAACGCGACGTCCTCGTCCCGGCCGTCGGTGCGCTCCCAGGCGTGGTCGCGCACCGGAAGATGAGTCAGGAGCAGGCAGAGCCAGGCCACCTCGTCGTCGGTAAGTCGCTCCCCGCCACGGTGGCGACGCCTGCTGGCCCGCAGCGCCGCCGTTCCGGCCGTTCTGAGCGCCCGGGCACCGAGCAGGTCCGTGGCGGGTGCCGCCGTCAACAGGTCGGTGAGCCGTTGCTCAGCGCGTCGGGCGGCGTGCCGCATCGCCTCCCCGCCGGCCGGCGCCACCTGTGCGGCGAGTGCCGCCCGGTCGGGCAGGGCAACCTGTCCGGCGAAGACCGCCGCCGCCGGCACCGCGCTGGCCTGGGGGTCGTACCGGGTGCCCTCCGGCGGGCAGCACTCCGGCTCCGCGCAGAGGTAGGACCACCACCGCCCGTCGGTGACCCGCAGCGCGTCGAGCACGGCCAGCCCCGCCTCGGCCAGCGCGGCCCGGACCGCGTCCACCGCCGGGGTCACCCGGGCGGCCGGGCCGTACCCGACGACGGTGGCCGAGTCGGCACCCTGTCGGGCGGTCACCGCGGCGATGTGTTGACCAGGCTCGTAAGGGTCGGTGTCGCCGGGCAGGTCGCCGCGTGCGGCGAAGACGATCCGCTTGCCGGACAGCGCCACCACCACGATGCTGTCGGCGGGATGGAAGCCGAGCAGGTACGGCACGGCCGCGATGAGGTCGGCGGGAGAGCGTACGGACAGTCGGGGCAGCTCGGTCGAGTTCATGCAGGCAGCCTGCGAGCCCGGCATCCCGCGCCGCTGCCCCTGTGGACGACACGCTGGTTATCCACAGTCACGCACAGTGTTATGGCAGCTCACGCGCGATCGGCGGCGGTGCCGAAGCCGATGGCGATCCGATGGCGATACGTTGCGGGGATGGATCTGGCGTACCTGCGGGCGCATCCCGAGCAGTTGCCCACCTTCCTGACCCATCAGCGGATCCGGGAGACGCCGGTGTCCGGCGGCGACATCTGCGCGGCCACCCGGTTGACCCTGGACGACGGTCACTCGGTGTTCGCGAAGTCCTGGCCGGAGCACGCGGACCGGCCGGTGCCGGAGGGATTCTTCGCCGCGGAGGCGGCCGGGCTGCGCTGGCTACGCGACGCCGGTGCGGTCGCCGTACCGGAGGTGCTGGTCGCGTTGCCGGAGCTGTTGGCGCTGCAGTGGGTCGAGCCGGGGGAGCCGAGCCCGGCGGCGGCCGATCGTCTCGGGCGGGAACTGGCCGGACTGCACCGGGCCGGTGCCGATGCGTTCGGTGCCGGCTGGCCCGGCTTCATCGGCGCGCTGCCGGCGGACAACACGCCCGACGAGGGCCCGTGGGCGGAGTGGTTCGCTCGGGCCAGGCTGCTGCCCTACCTACGCCGATCGGTCGACGGTGGAGCTCTCACCAGCGCCGACGCGGCCCTGGTCGAGCAGGTCATCGCCCGGATCGGCGAATTCGGCGGTGACGAGCCGCCCGCCCGCATCCACGGTGACCTGTGGCCGGGCAACCTGCTCTGGGGCGACGACGACCGGGTCTGGCTGGTCGACCCGGCGGCGCACGGTGGGCACCGGGAGACCGACCTGGCCCAGTTGGCCCTCTTCGGCGGCCCGCCGCACCACGATCGGATCATGGCGGCGTACCGGGAGAGCTGGCCGCTCGCCGACGGATGGCGGGCCCGGGTGCCGCTGCACCAGCTGCACCTGCTGCTCGTGCACACCGCGCTCTTCGGTGCGGCGTACCGCGATTCGGTAACCAGGAGCGCCCGGGACGCCCTGAGCGGGGTCGGTCGCGCTACCGTCGACCAGTGAGCCTGCCCCCGCCCACCGGCCTCGTCGACCGGTACGGCCGCGTCGCCCGGGACCTGCGGGTGTCCCTGACCGACAAGTGCAACCTGCGCTGCACCTACTGCATGCCCGCCGAGGGGCTGCCCTGGCTGGCTGGGCCGCAACTGCTCACCGACGACGAGGTGGTCCGGCTGATCCGGGTCGCGGTGTGCCGGCTCGGGGTCGACGAGGTGCGGTTCACCGGCGGTGAACCGCTCATCCGCCCCGGTCTGGTCGGCATCGTCGAAGCCGTCGCGGCCCTCGACCCGCGCCCCCGGATCTCGCTGACCACGAACGGCATCGGCCTGAACCGGCTCGCCCCCGCACTACGCGTCGCCGGACTGGACCGGGTGAACGTCTCGCTCGACACGCTGGACCAGGAACGGTTCACCCGGCTCACCCGGCGGGACCGGCTGGCCGACGTGCTGGCCGGTCTGGCCGACGCGGCCGCCGCCGGGCTGACGCCAGTCAAGATCAATGCTGTGTTGATGCGCGGTGTCAACGAGGACGAGGCACCGGCGCTGCTGCGCTTCGCCCTCGACCACGGCTACGAACTGCGGTTCATCGAGCAGATGCCGCTGGACGCGCAGCACGGCTGGGATCGCGCAGCCATGGTGACCGCCGACGAGATCCTGGCCGCGCTGCGTGCCGCGTACGACCTCAGCCCGGACCCGACCGAACGCGGCACCGCGCCGGCCGAGACCTGGCTGGTCGACGGCGGCCCGGCCCGGGTCGGCGTGATCGGCACGGTGACCCGGCCCTTCTGCGGCGACTGCGACCGGACCCGGCTCACCGCCGACGGGCAGATCCGCAACTGCCTGTTCGCCACCGATGAGTCGGACCTGCGCGGCGCGCTGCGGGCCGGTGCCGACGACGAGGAGCTGGCCCGCCGCTGGCGGGCGGCGACGCTTGGCAAGCGGGCCGGGCACGGCATCGACGACCCGTCCTTCCTGCAACCGACCCGGCCGATGTCGGCCATCGGAGGCTGACCGTGGCCAGCGTCACCGTCCGTTATTTCGCCGGGGCCCGGGCCGCGGCCGGCCGCGCCGAGGAGACCACCACCGCTGGTCGATCGCTCGACGAACTGGTGGCCGAGCTGGCCGAGCGGCACGGCGGCCGGTTGGCGCCGGTGCTGGCGGTGTCGAGTTTTCTGATCGACGGCGTGACCTGTCATGATCGGCAGAAGCCGCTGCCGGCCGGAGCGACGATCGACGTCCTGCCTCCCTTCGCCGGTGGCTGAGGGGGATCCACACGTGTTCGCGGTACTCGGCTTCGTCACCACCCTTGCCGTGATCACCGGGTTGATCCATCTCTACCTGTGGAAGCGGTTGGTGAAGGACACCACCACCGCCGGACGCTGGCGGCGGGCCGGCACGGTCACCGCCGTGGTACTGGCCCTGCTGGTGCCGGCCACGATGGTCGGCACCCGAGCCGGAATGTACTGGCTCGCCTGGCCGGGCTACCTCTGGCTCGCGCTGATGTTCTACCTGCTGGTGCTGCTCGTCGTGCTGGAAGTCCCGATGGTGGTGACGCGGCTGGTGCTGCGCCGCCGGTCGGCCCTGGTCGCTCCGGAGCCGGTCCTGGTCGGCCCGGCCGCCGCGCCCGTGCCCGGCCCGTCGACCGACGAGCCGACCGCCGACGACGACGAGCCGGGCGCACCGGCCCAGCCGACCGCCGACGGTCCGGCGGACCGACCGGCCGCCGGCGCGGTCGGCCCCGACCACGATCCGGGCCGCCGCCTACTGCTCGCCCGGGGTGCCGCGATCTTCGCCGGGCTCACCGCCACCGGCCTGGTCGGCTACGGCGTACGCACCGCGCTGGGTCCGCCCCGGCTGGACCGGGTGCAGATCCGGCTGGCCAAGCTGCCCCGCGGCATGGACGGCCTGCGCATCGCCACCGTCTCCGACATCCACATCGGCCCGCTGACCGGCCGGGCACACACCGAGCGGATCGTGGCCGCGATCAACCGGCTGGACGCCGACATCGTCGCCGTGGTCGGCGACCTGGTCGACGGCACGGTGGCCGAGCTGGGCGACGACGCGGCACCGCTGCGCGACCTGCGAGCACGCCACGGCAGCTACTTCGTCACCGGCAACCACGAGTACTACTCCGGGGTGGAGGAGTGGGTGGCCGAGGTCGACCGGCTCGGGCTGCGGGTGCTCCAGAACCAACGACTGGAGATCGCCACCCGTGGTGGGGCGATCGACCTGGCCGGCGTCAACGACGTCTCCGCCGTCGGCAACGGTGTCTCCGCGCCGCCGGACTACGAGGCGGCGCTGGGTGACCGGGACCCGTCCCGGCCGGTGGTGCTGCTCGCCCATCAGCCGGTGGCCGCCCTGGAGGCGGCCCGGTACGGGGTCGACCTGCAACTGTCCGGCCACACACACGGCGGTCAGATCGTCCCCTTCAACCTGCTGGTGAAGCTCGAACAGCCGGTCGTCTCCGGACTCGGTGAGGTGGACGGGACGAAGGTCTACGTGACCAACGGCGCCGGCTTCTGGGGTCCGCCGGTACGGGTCGGCGCGGAGCCTCAGGTCACCCTCGTCGAGCTTCGTTCGGAATAGCGCAGCTCACCTCCGTGCGTGGCGGCGCGCGGCAGCGCGGCCGGTCGTGACAGGATGCGGCGTGCCCCCGTTCAGCGCCGTACCCCCCGGTGGCCTTTCGCCCTTCGTCGCGGACCTGCACATCCACTCGAAGTACTCGCGGGCCTGTAGCCGCGACCTGACCCTGCCGAACCTGGGCTGGTGGGCGCGACGCAAGGGCATCGCCGTCCTCGGCACCGGTGACTTCACCCATCCCGCCTGGTACGACCACCTGCGGGAGACCCTGCATCCCGCCGAGCCGGGCCTGTACCGGCTGTCGCCGGAGGCGGAGCGGGACATCGCCCGTCGGCTGCCGCCCCGGCTAACCAGCGAGGCGGAGGGCGATCCGGTCCGGTTCATGCTCAGCGTGGAGATCTCCACGATCTACAAGCGGGACGACCGGACCCGCAAGGTCCATCACCTGATCTACCTGCCGGACCTGGACGCGGTGGGCCGGTTCAACGCCGCGCTCGGCCGGATCGGCAACCTCGGTTCGGACGGCCGGCCCATCCTCGGTCTGGACTCGCGCGATCTGTTGGAGATCACGCTGGAGGCGAGCGGGGACGGTTACCTGGTACCGGCGCACATCTGGACGCCGTGGTTCTCCGCCCTGGGCTCGAAGTCCGGCTTCGACGCGATCGCCGACTGCTACGCCGACCTGGCCGAACACATCTTCGCCGTGGAGACCGGGCTCTCCTCGGACCCGGCGATGAACTGGCGGGTGGGCAGCCTGGACCGCTACCGGCTGGTCTCCAACTCCGACGCGCACTCACCACCCGCCCTCGCCCGGGAGGCCACCGTCTTCGCCTCGGCCCGGGACTACTTCGCCATCCGGGAGGCGCTGCGTACCGGTGACGGGCTGGCCGGGACGATCGAGTTCTTCCCGGAGGAGGGCAAGTACCACGCCGACGGCCACCGGCTGTGCGGGGTGAACTGGGCACCGGAACGCACCCGGGAGGCCGGCGGACGCTGCCCGGAGTGCGGCAAGCCGTTGACGGTGGGCGTGTTGAGCCGGGTCGAGGAGCTGGCCGACCGGCCCGAGGGGTACCGGCCACAGCACGCTCCCGAGGTGACCCACCTGATCCAGCTCGCCGAGATCCTCGGCGAGATCCACAAGGTTGGTCCGCGCTCCAAGCGGGTCGAGGGAAAGCTCACCGAGCTGGTCGCCGGGCTCGGCGCGGAGTTGGAGATCCTGACTCGCGTTCCGCTGGACGAGATCGGCCGGATCGGTGGCGAGCTGCTCGCCGAGGGCATCGGCCGGCTCCGTCGCGGTGAGGTCCGCCGGGTGCCGGGCTACGACGGCGAGTACGGCGTGATCACCCTGTTCGACCCGACCGAGCTGGCCGACGGCACCGGGGTGTCCGCCGGGCAGGAGACGCTGTTCGACGTACCGGTGGTGCCCGCGCCGCGACGTGCCTCGGAGTCCGCGGCGAAGACGGGGGCTGCGACGAAGCCGGCGACCGGTGCGCAGCGCCCGACGGCGAAGCCCGAGCCCAAGCGCAGGCCGGCGGTCCCGGCACCGCCGATCGCGCCGGCACCCTCGCCGCACGAGCCGTTCGAACCGATGCTCGCCGGCATGGAGGAGGTCGGCACCGGCCTGCTCGACCGGCTCGACGCGATGCAGCGGGTGGCCGCCTCGGCCCCCGGAGGTCCGCTGTTGATCGTCGCCGGTCCCGGTACCGGCAAGACGCGCACGTTGACCCACCGCATCGCGTACCTGTGCGCCGAGTTGAACGTCTTTCCCGAGCAGTGCCTGGCCATCACGTTCACCCGGCGGGCCGCCGAGGAACTGCGGCACCGCCTGGACGGCCTGCTGGGCCCGGTCGCCGAGGACGTCACGGTCGGCACGTTCCACTCGCTCGGGCTGACCATCCTGCGGGAGAACACCCAGGCCGCCGGGCTGGTCGAGGGCTTCCGGATCGCCGACGACGCGGAGCGGGCCGCCGTACGGGCCGAGGCCGGGGACGATCCGGCCCGCTACACCGCGCTGCTGCGCAAACAGGGTCTGGTGGACCTGGACGAGCTGCTCACCCTGCCGGTGGCGCTGCTGCTGCAGGACCGACGGCTGGTCGACCGGTACCGCGAGCGCTGGCGGTGGATCTTCGTCGACGAGTACCAGGACGTCGACGCGGTGCAGTACGAGCTGCTGCGCCTGCTCAGTCCACCCGACGGCAACCTGTGCGCGATCGGCGACCCGGACCAGGCGATCTACTCGTTCCGTGGTGCCGACGTCGGGTACTTCCTGCGCTTCTCGCAGGACTTCACCGATGCCCGGCTGGTCCGGCTCAACCGCAACTACCGGTCCTCCGCGCCGATCCTGGCCGCCGCGGTGCAGGCCATCGCGCCGTCATCGCTGGTGCGGGGCCGCCGGTTGGATCCGGCCCGGCTCGACCCGGAGGCCCCGCTGGTCGGCCGGTACGCCGCCACCTCCGTCGCCGACGAGGCCGACTTCGTGGTACGCACCGTTGACGAGCTGGTCGGTGGCCTCTCCCACCGGTCGCTCGACTCCGGCCGGATCGACGGCCGGTCGGCCACGCTGTCCTTCTCGGACATCGCGGTGCTGTACCGCACCGACTCGCAGGCGGCCCCGATCGTGGACGCGCTGGCCCGGGCCAACATCCCGGTGCAGAAGCGCTCGCACGACCGGCTGCGCGACCGTCCCGGGGTGGCCGCCATCGCTCGCGAGCTGCGGCACGCCCCCGGTGTCGAGGGTGCCCTGCCCGCCCGGGTACGCCTCGCCGGCCAGGTGCTCGCGGACCGGTTCGCCATCCCGACCCTGGACGGGTCCGGCGGAGTGCGCCCGGAGGACGTCCGGACCGCCGTCGACCTGCTGACACCGCTGGCCCGCCGGTGCGGCGACGACCTGGAGATGTTCCTGTCACAGCTCGCCACCGGCGCCGAGGTGGACGCGATCGACCCGCGTGCGGAGGCGGTCACCCTGCTGACCCTGCACGCCGCGAAGGGTCTGGAGTTTCCGGTGGTCTTCCTGGTCGGTGTCGAGGACGGGCTGCTGCCACTGCGTTGGCCCGGCGCCACGCCCGACGAGGCAGCGGTGGCCGAGGAACGGCGGCTCTTCTTCGTCGGGTTGACCCGGGCCCAGGACCGGCTCTACGTCAGCCACGCCGCCCGTCGGTTCCGGCACGGCTCGGAGCGGGACTGCCGCCCGTCACCGTTCATCGACGCGGTGGACCCGGGCCTGTTCGAACGCCTCGGCGACAGCGAGGGCCCTCGGCGGCCCAAGGACCGCCAGTTGCGCCTCATCTGACGGCGGTGCGGTGTCCAGGACAGCGCACCCGGGCCGGTCGGGTTGCCGACCGGCTCGGCGGCTGTGCCACCGGGGATCGGCCGCACGCACTACGGTGACGGTGGCGGTGCCGGTTGGTCGACCGACCACCGGCTCCACCCGAGGCTCAGGAGGGCGTGCATGGCGAACTACGGACCACCGGGGCCGGGCCCGCAGCCGTGGCACGAGCCGCAACCCGGCGAGTGGTACGGCCACGGCCGGCCGCCCGACGCACCGCCGCCCCATGACCCGGACCAGACCCGCGAGTTCGGCCGCCCGTACGGTGACCAGTCCCACGGCCGCGCCCCCGGACAGACCTACGGGTCCAGCCCGGACTACGGGTCGAGCCAGGACTACGGGTCGAGCCCGCACCACGGCGGTGGTCAGGACCACGGATACGGCGCGGGTTACCGGCCCGGCGAGTCCTACGACTCGGCAGGTCACGGCGGCGGTCGGTACGGCACCACCGAACCGGGACACCTTCCACAGGCTCCGGATACCTGGGCGCGGTCCGCCCACCAGCACGACGCGGAGACCGGGTACGCCGGCACCCCCGCGCCACCGCCACCGCGCCGGCGCGGACGGATGCTCGTCGTGCTGGCAGCCGTGCTGGTGCTGATGCTGGGCGGTGCGACGGCGTTCTACCTGCTCGGACGGGACGGCGAGGCACCGACCCCGGTGGCCGCGCCGACCGGGGAGGTGGCACCCACCCCGGACGCGCTGAATGACGAGACTCCCCCCGACGACCCGGCCGCCGCCTCCTCCGCCGACCCCCGCTTCGTGCAGGCGGGGCAGTGCGTACGCAACGATTCGGGGGCCGGCGGCAAGCCCAGGCTGCTGCTGAGTGAGTGTGCGCCGAGGTCGTACGAGGTGCTGCGGCGCATCGACGGCAAGACCAGCGGAGAGCGGGACGCCGAGGAGAAGTGCGCGGCGGTCGACGGCTACACCAACTGGTACTTCTACGACAGCGAGCTGGACTCACTCGACTTCGTACTGTGCCTCAAGCAGCGCGGCTGACGACCTATCAACGAAACTAGTGCTGTCTAGCTTGGAGGCTAGACAGCACTAGTTTTTGGTCGAGGGCAACACGCCGGTACCGCCGTCTATCCATGTCTAGCCTCTCCTCTAGACGGCCCGATACTCTGCGATGCGTGGATCCGGTCCGCAACCCCTACGCGCCGGGCGCCGGCCAGCGTCCGCCCGAACTCGCCGGGCGGGGGCGGGAACTGGACGTCTTCGACATCGTCCTGGAGCGCATCGCCCGCGGCCGGCCGGAACGCAGCCTGATGCTCACCGGACTCCGTGGCGTCGGCAAGACCGTCCTGCTGAACACGTTGCGCTCGCAGGCGATCAACCGGCTCTGGGGCAGCGGAAAGATCGAGGCGCGACCGGATCAGTCGTTGCGCCGACCGATCGCCGCCGCCCTGCACATGGCCGTCCGGGAGCTGGCACCGAGGCACCGGGCACCGGAGCGGATCGACGCCTTCCTCGGGGTGCTCAAGGCCTTCGCCCAACGTGGCGCGCCGACCGGTCGGGGTGGGGCCGCTCCGAAGCTGCGCGACCGGTGGCAGCCCGGCATCGACGTACCGGCGGCCAGCGGGCGGGCCGACTCCGGCGACATCGAGATCGACCTGGTGGAGCTGCTCACCGATGCCGCCTCCGTCGCCAACGACGTCGGCACCGGCGTGGCCATCTTCATCGACGAGATGCAGGACCTCGGGCCGGAGGACGTCTCCGCGCTCTGCGCCGCCTGCCACGAGCTTTCGCAGCTCGGCGCACCCCTGATCGTGGTCGGGGCCGGGCTGCCGCACCTGCCGGCGGTACTGAGCGCGGCGAAGTCGTACTCCGAGCGGCTGTTCCGCTACCAGCGCATCGACCGCCTCGACCGGATCGCCGCCGACCACGCACTCTGCGCGCCGGCCGAGCGGGAGGACGTCGCGTACGAGGCGAAGGCCCTCGACCTGCTCTACGAGAAGTCCGGCGGATATCCGTACTTCGTGCAGGCGTACGGGAAGGCGACCTGGGACCACGCCCCCCGGTCACCGATCACCCCGGCCGACGTACGCGTCGCCGCACCGGAGGCCGAGGCGGAGCTGGCCGTGGGCTTCTTCGGCTCCCGCTTCGAGCGGGCCACCCCCGCCGAGCGGGAGTACATGCGCGCGATGGCGACGCTGTCGCTCGTCGAAGGGGAGCACGACGGCGGCGGCCGGGACGACATGGACGCGGCGGTGCCGACCTCGGAGATCGCCCGTGCCCTCGGCCGTAAACCGGCCAGCCTCTCGCCGGCTCGGGATGCGTTGATCAAGAAGGGGCTGATCTACTCAGGGGAACGCGGCACTGTCGCCTTCACCGTCCCGCACTTCGGCCGCTACCTGCGCACCCAGCCCGCCTGACTCAGCCCACCTGGCGCGGCCCGCTGACCCAGCCCACCTGGCGCAACCCGCTGACCCAGCCCACCTGGCGCGGCCCGCTGGCGCAGCCCACCTGGCGCGGCCCGCTGGCGCAGCTCGCCTGGCGTGGCTCGTCGGCCGCCCGATCCGTGTCAGCGGAGCTGCCCTGGCCCCGGCGTGTCGGACGCCGGCACTGCCACAGATCCGGGCCGGGGCAGGGAGGGGCTCACGGCAGGGCGGGCAGCGGAGGGCGGTGGCAGACAGCGGAAAGCCCTCGGGCCGTCCGGCCGAGGGCTTCCGCGAGGTGCGTCAGGCGGTCGGGCGGTTGGCCTTTGCCAGCTCGACGAAGCCCTGCCACGCCGCCGGTTGGAAGCTGAGCGTGCCGCCGTCGCGGTCCTTGGTGTCCCGGACCAGGACCACGCCGGGAAGGTTGTCGGCAACCTCGACGCAGTCACCGCCGTTGTTGCCGCTCTTGCTGCTCTTGCGCCACCGCGCGCCGGTCATGTCCATGATGCTGCCGCTTCCCTGAGGAGTGCCAGGGACTCAGCGCCTCGCCACGGATGCGTTCCCACCTGCGGCCCAGGGTAGCAACGTCGGCGGACTGATCGACGATCTTCGCCTCGGCCTGGCTGTCCGCGTGCCCGAGCACGCTGCCGTCGTCCAGCTCGGCGAGGGTGAAGGGCCCGCCCAGCCCGGCGTACATGCCGACCGACGCGGGCACGATGTGGATCGCCGTGGTGGGCTGCGCGCCGCACGCCACCAGGTGCTCGCACTGCTCCCGCATCAGCCCCCGGTCAAGGCATCTCCGCAGTTCAGAGCGCCGATCCTGGTCCGCATGCTCCGCGAGTTGACCGACCGGCATCCACCGCACGGCTGGACGTGGATCGACTGCTACCAGCTCGACCGGCAGGGCGACGCGATCGAGAAGCGCCAGTTGTTCGTGATGCCGGCGGGGATGCGCCAGGTCGACGCGCCGCCGGTCCCCCACGTTCGACCTAGATCTTGGAAAGTTCGCGTTCGTCGCTAACGGAAACTGTCCAAGTTTCCCCATCCGGCTCTCATACTTTGGGAACGAGCCACGAGGTTCGGCGCCGGCCCGGGGGTCAGACCTTGGACCAGGGTGGTGGGAAGAGCACCTCGCCCTGCGGGGGTGGCGGCTCGCCGCTGGTGGCCGGCGGCAACACCAGTGCCTGCCACGGCTCCCCAAGGCCGGACCAGGGACTGGTCAGGCCCAACTGGTCGGCCCGGCTGAAGCCGAAACGCCGGTAGTAGGCCGGGTCGCCCAAGACCACCACCAGCCGCTCACCGAGTTCGGTAGCCGCCTCCAGGGCGGCCTGCACCACCGACGTGCCGAGCCCGATCCGCTGCCGGTGCGGCGCCACCGCCACCGGGCCCAGTGCCAGCGCCGGCGTGCTGGCCGTGCCCGAGCTGACTAGCACCCGGGTGAGCAGGGCACAGCCGACGATCTCCCCGCCGTACTCGGCGACCATCGCCAACTCCGGCAGCCACGCGTCGCTGCCCCGCAGCTCGTCGACGAGGCGTACCTCCGGTGGGACGGCGACGTCGGGTCGGGCGAACGCGGCGGCCAGCACCCGGCGGATCGCGCCGGTGTCGGCCGGGTCCTCTGGTCGCAGCCGCAGGGTCGTCACGCGGCGTAGGGTACCCCGGAAGGCCCGTCCATCCGCGACGGTCCTCGATCCCGGGCGCGGCGGCACCGACACTCGATCGATCGACATACCCCGTTGCGGGGCGTAGTAACGCGTCGGACAGGGTATGACTGTTCCATGACGCCCGTACGATCCCTCGCCCGCGCCATGCTGAGCGGCATCTTCGTGGTCAGCGGCGCCCGCAACTTCGCCAACCCCGGCCGCCTGACGCCCACCGCGAAACCGATAACCGATCGGGTGACGCCGCTGCTGGAGCGGGCGCATCCGCGGATTCCCACGGATACTGAAACCCTGATCCGAGCCAACTCGGCCGTGCAGCTCGGCGCCGGGCTGATGCTGGCCACCGGGCGGTTCACCCGGCCGGCGGCCCTGGTGCTGGCCGGCACGCTGATCCCGGTCACCCTCGCTGGGCACCCCTTCTGGCTCAACGACGACCCGGCAGCGAAGAGCAACAACCAGATCCACTTCCTGAAGAACCTCGGTCTCTTCGGTGGGTTGCTGCTCGCCGCCGCCGACACGGAGGGTAAGCCCGGGCTACGCTGGCGGGCCGGTCACCGCATCGGCCACTCGCGACGGTCGGTACGCCGCGCCGTCCGGACCGCCCGTCGGGAGGCCCGGATCGCCCTCCGGTCCGCTGCCACCGCTCGGCGGCTGCCCGGTTGAGCGGTAGGAGATCCCCTCACCCCCGCTGAGCTGCGATCCAACCACCCCCACCCAGGCTAAGGCCGCGAATCACCTGAACCGCCCGGTAGGCGTTAACGCGGTGGAAATGTCAAAAGAATGTGTGGGATCGGACACGGTCGCATAACGCGGGAGGCACTGACGTGAGGCGCCGTTCTAGGCTCCGTACTGGACCTGGACGGGTAGGACGACCTTGGTACGGGGGTGGCCACGCCATGCCGACGATCGTCGGTAGAGGGCTGGACCGCCTCGCCACAGTCCGTCGCGTAACGCGTGGGATCGATCGTAGGACAGTCGTACGGGCGGGCATCGTCGCCGCCGTCGCCTACGCCGCATGGCTTGCCATCGGCGCTTTCGGGCGTCCGTACAACTTCTTCGACATGAAGATCTACCACGGCGCGGTGGTCTGGTGGGCGAGCGGTCACGAGCTGTACGAGTTCGTCGCGCCCGACACAACCCTGGGTTTCACCTACCCACCCTTCGCCGGGCTGGCCATGCTGCCGATGGCGCACCTGCCGGTCACCCTGGCCGGTCTGGTCAACGCCGCGGTCAGCATCGCCGCGCTGGCCGTGGTGCTGGCCGCGCTGCTGCGCCCGATCGTCGACCGGCTGGGCTGGCCACTGTGGTACACGGTGGCCATCGCCACGCCGCTGGCCGCCGCCATCGAACCCACCCGGGAGACTCTCGGCTACGGGCAGGTCAACCTGCTGCTGTTCGCCCTGATCCTGGCCGACCTGGTCGCCCTGCGCTGGCGCTCACGCCGCGGCACCCACCAGGCCGAGGACGACGGCCCGCTGCTGCGGTTCGTCTACGGCGGCGCCTGGGCCGGCGTGGGCATCGGCCTGGCCACCGCCGTCAAGCTGACCCCGGCCCTGTTCATCTTCTACCTGATGATCACTCGACAGTGGCGGGTGGCCGCGACGGCCATCGGCACCGCCGTCGGGGTGACCATCGGCAGCTTCGGCATCGTCGGCGCGGAATCGCGCGACTACTTCGGCAGCGTGCTGTGGCAGACCGAGCGGGTGGGCGCCGCCGACATGACGCCGAACCAGTCGCTGGCCGGCCTGCTGGCCCGGCTCTACGACTCGATCGAGACCCCCGGTCTGCTCTGGCTCGCCTTCTCCGTGCTGGTGCTGGCGCTCGGTCTGTCCCGGGCGTCCAACGCCCACTCCGACGGCGACGAGTTGACCGCCTTCACGCTTGTCGGCCTGACCGCCAACGTGATCAGCCCGATCTCCTGGACGCACCACCTCGTCTGGGTGATCCCGGCGATCATCGTCCTGGCCGACACCGCGATCCGTCGGCACGATGCCAGCCGGGGGCCGGTCCGATCCGCGTCGACGCCGTACGGCGGGCCGCCGGCAGTCGCCACCCTCCGACCACCGATCTGGTACCCGACGCTCACCGGGTTCCGCCACGGCATCGCCGCCATCGGGCTCTACCTGCTCTTCCTGATCTCCCCCATCTGGCCGTACGAGCACCAGCTGCCGGAGGTCTCCCACTACCAGGACGGCCTGTTCGGCGCGTTGATGGAGAACTCCCTGGCGCTGGCGCTGATCCTGCTGGTCGCCGCGCTGCCCTGGCGGCCCGGGGCGGAACCCGCCTTCCACACCGACCGGGCGGCCCGCGCCTCGATGCTGTACGGACGGCGTTAGGCCCACCGCTCAGGGGCAGTTCACCCACTCCTCGGTGCCGTCGGCGAAGACCTGCCGCTTCCAGATCGGCAGCCGGGCCTTCGCCTCGTCCACCAGCCGGGCACAGGCGGCGAACGCGGCGGCGCGGTGGGCGGTGCTGACCGCCGCCGCCAGGGCCACGTCGCCGATGGCCAGTGGGCCGACGCGGTGCGACACCGCCACGGCGTACACGTCGGGGTCGGCGGCGATCTCGTCGGCGACCTCCTGGAGCACCTTCGCGGCGTTCGGGTGGCTCTCGTACTCCAGGCTGACCACCGACCGCCCGTGGTCGTGATCACGCACCACCCCGGCGAACGACACCACCGCGCCGGCCCGAGGGTCGGCGACCGCCGCCTCGTGGGCGGCGAGATCCAGTGGCTGGTCGGTAACGGTGCTGACGACGGTCACCATGCCCGCTCCCCGGCTAGCAGCGGCAACGGCACGATCGCAACCCGATCACCCACCGAGCCGGTGGTGCCGGGATTGATCACGGCGAACCCGTCCGCGTTGGCGAGCCCACGCAGCATGGCCGAACCGACGTGCCGGACCGGGTGGGCCGTCCCGGCGACCCGGTCCAGTCGCACCAGCGCCAGGTGGGTCTGGTCGCCACGGCCGGCGACGGGCTCGGCGAGGACGGCGTGCGGAAGCGTCGGCAACGCCCGACCGGCGAGCCCGGTCAGCAGCGGAGCGACAAGCGACACCAACGCGATGACGGCGGACTGCGGATTGCCGGGCAGCCCGGCCACGAACCGGACCTGCCCGTCGGCACCGACCAACCGGGACAGCAGCATCGGAAACCCGGGACGCACCGCGACCGTGTTGACCACGTATTCCGCGCCCAACGTCGCCAGTGCCGGATGCAGGTGGTCGACCGGGCCGTGCATGGTGCCGCCGGTGGTGCAGACCAGATCGGCGTCGGCCAGGGCGGCGCGCAGCGCGGCCACGTGCGCGTCGAGCGTGTCGGCGACGGGCCCGACCACGCCGTCCGGGGCCACCTGACAGCCGTACCGGCGCAGCCAGCCCGGCACCGCCGGGCCCAGCGCGTCACGGACCCGCCCGTCGCCCGGCGGACCGGCCGTGAGCAGCTCGTCGCCGAAGACCAGCAACGCCGCCCGGGGCTGCCGGCGTACCCGCAGCGTGTCGAGGCCACCCGAGGCGGCCAGCCCGATCACCGCCGGGTCGACCGGTGTCCCGGCCGGCAGCAGTTCCTCACCGGCGGTCGCCTCCTCGCCGGGCTGCCGCCACTCCGGCGTGGCACGTGGCACGCCGTCGACAAGCCCTTCCGGGGTACGTCTCGACTCCTCCACCCGGAGCACCGCCGTGGCACCCGCCGGCACCATCGCCCCGGTGGCGATCTCGACCGTCGTCCCGTCCTCGGTCAACGGGGCAGCCGTACTGCCGGCGAGGACCCGCCCGACGACCCGCCACGGGCCGGCACCGCGAACGGCCCAGCCGTCCACACTCGACGTCGGGAACGCCGGCAGATCGGTCCGGGGGGTGAGTGGTTCGGCCAGAGTATGCCCGTCGGCCTCGGCGAGCGGCAGCTCGACGGCGGGCAGCGCGGCGGCCAGGCCGGCCGCGTGCACCCGGGAGCGGGCCTGCGCCCAGTCGACCGGTGGTGACGCGGAGACGTCGTCGGTGGAGGCGGTTTCCGTTCTCACCGGCCGAGCCTAACCGGCCGCCGGGTGGTCGCCACCGCGCAACTGATCGACCGTGTGGGCCAGGATCGGCCTCAGCACGGCGAGGCCGTCCCGTGCCCCGCCGGTAGAGCCGGGCAGGTTCACCACAAGCGTGCGACCGGCCACTCCGGCCACGCCTCGGGAGAGCACGGCGGTGGGCACCTTGTCGCGGCTGTGCGCGCGGATCGCCTCGGCGATGCCGGGAATCTCGTAGTCGAGCAGGGCCCGGGTCACGTCGGGCGTGCGATCGGTGGGGGTGACCCCGGTGCCACCGCTGGTCAGCACCACCTCGACGCCGTCCGCCACGGCCGCCCAGACCGCCTGGCCGACCGGGTCGCCGTCCGGCACGACCACCGGTTCGTCCACCGCGCAGCCCAACTCCCGCAGCCCGGCGACGAGGAGCGGGCCGCTGGTGTCGGCGTAGACACCGGCGGCGGCCCGGTTGGAGGCCACCACCACCCGGGCGCGGATCACGGCCGGTCCTCCGGGCGCTGCCACAGGCCGGTCTTGCCGCCCTCCTTGCGCAGCACCCGCACCGCATCGACGCTGGCCGCCGGATCCACGGCCTTGACCATGTCGACCAGAGCCAACCCGGCGACCGCGACCGCGGTCAGCGCCTCCATCTCCACGCCGGTGCGGTCGGCGGTACGGGCGGTGGCGGTGATCTCGACCGTGTCGGCGGTCAGCGCCAGGTCGACGGTGACGCCGTGCAGCGCGATCGGGTGGCACAGCGGAATCAGGTCGGGAGTGCGCTTGGCGCCCATGATCCCGGCCAGCCGCCCGACCGCCAGGGCGTCGCCCTTCGGCAGACCGTCTGCCCGCAGCAGGTCGATCACCTCACGGGTGGTCCGCAGCCGGCCGGCCGCCGTCGCCGCACGACCGGTGACCTGTTTGGCGGAAACATCGACCATGCGTGCCGCACCGGCGGCGTCGACGTGGGTGAGCTGGGCGGGTTCGGTCACGGTCGCGAGCCTATCCCTGCCGTGCGACAGTCGGTACGGCGCTCGGAAGGAGCGGCGCGGGTGCACCGCTCCTTCCTCACCGGCCTGCCTCGGGTTGCTGGGGTAGACCCGGCGGCAGGGGTCGCGACGAGATCCGGCAACTGTCGGATCTCCCCCCGTCGGCGAACGTCCCGCAGGCTAGCGAGCACGGCGATAAGAAATCGATAAGGACGACGGCCGGCGATCACCGGCGGTCAGCAGCTCGGCGTGCGCTGCTTCAGCCCGGCGAGACGGCGCTCGATCTCGAACCGCTCCGGTGCTCCGGTCGGCACGATGAGCACCAGTGCTCGCTCCAGGTGTCGCCGAGCCTCGGCCGGGTCCATGCTCACCAGGTGCGTGGCCAGACCGGACAGCGCCCGCGCCTGCTCGTAACGGTTGTCGATCCGGACCGCCAGGTCGAGCGCTCGCTTGTGGGCCCGCACGGCGGCGTTCATGTCGCCGTCGGCCGCTAGAGTCAGACCGAACTCGTTCAACGCGGTGCTCTCCGCCTGCCGCTCGGCCGAGTGGCCGGTGAGTTCCAGTGCCAGTTGGTGCTGCCGCCGCGCCTCCGCGAGTAGACCCAGGCCGCGATACGCCGCGCCCATCACGTTGCGCGCGTCGGCCTCTCCGTATCGATGCCCCGTCTCGGCGTAGAGGATCATGGCGGACCGCAGCAGCCGCAGTGCCTGCACATGCTCGCCCTTACGGGTCCGAACGGCGGCGATGTGGCTCAGTGCGTTGGCGATCTGGTATCGGTCGCCTTCCACCCGTGCCATGAGCAGGTGAAGGCGGTGTACCCGCAGCGCCTCCTCGTAGCGGCCCAGCCAGGTGAGGGCGATGCCGACGTTCGGCAGGTGTACCCGAACCTGGCCCATCAGGCGCACCGGGAGGTCGCGCAGCGCTGCCAGAGCGAGCTCGGCAGACTCCTGAAAATCACCCCCCATGTAATGGACCACACTCAGGTTTCCCCGGATCCGGGCGATGTCTCCCCGGTTGCCGGCTGCCTCAGCCTCCACCAGCGCAGCTTGCAGGCACCGGACCGCAGGATGATAGAAACCGGTCTTGGTTAGCGCCGAGGCGAGATAGTTGTTCATGACGCTAACCGCCCGCCTGTCTCCCACCTGCTCTGCGGCGGCCAGCCCCAGTTCGTGGGTACGCTGAATATCTTCGAAGTAGCCGCGTACGTAGTAGAAGCGCCACAGCACACGCGCCATCTTCCAGGTGTAGTCGTGTAGTGAGTTCTTCGCCGCCAGTTCGATGAACAGATTCAGGTTGCCCCGCTCCTGCTCGACCCAGTCGATGTCGACCATCTCTGATCCGGGTAGGAGATCGGGTCGCTCCGGCGCCACATCGCCGATGTCATCGTAGATGTCGACGAGCCTGTTCAAGGACTTCGTCGCGACGATCGACAGTTGCATTACCTGGTCGAGCAGACTGGTGAGGGCAGCTGCCCGCATCTCCGACGAATCCGTCTCCAGGCATTTCTCGCGGGCGAACTGGCGGACCAGGTCGTGCATTCGGTAACGACCATCCTCCGACTCTTCGAGCAGATGACAGTCGACCAGATCGTCGAGGATGTGACTCGCTTTTGCGTAGGACAAGCCGGACATCGCCGCGACCATGCTGATGCAGAAATGTCCAGTGTGTAGACCCAGTAAGCGGAATACCTGTTTACTCACCTCGTGCAACGGCTCATACGAGGCGGTGAAGGCCGCAGCGACGCTGCGCTCACCCGTCCCGAAGCTGGCCAGTCCAGACTCATTCGCGGCCAGACGAGCGGCCAGATCGACCAGCCGGCGGTTGCGCCGGTGAGCCAGCCGCGACCCGACCAGCCGGATCGCCAGCGGCAGGTAACCACAGCTGCGGACTATCTGTGCGGCGGATTCAAATTCGGCGTGCACCCGCTCTTCTCCAGCGCTGACCGCGAGCAGGCGGACAGCCTCTTCTGGAGACAGCACCGACAGGGATTCGGGAGGCCCGACATCCAGGTCGAGAAGTCGCCGACGGGAAGTGATCAGGATGACCGACGAGGCGGTGACCGGCAACAGCGGAGCAACCTGGTCAGTGTCCGCCGCGTTGTCGAGCACGACGACCGCGCGGCGAGCGGACAGTTCCCTGCGCCACAACCCTCGTCGTTCGTCGACATCAACTGGGATCCGGGGGGCCGGCACACCCAACTGGCGCAGGAGCACCACGAGGGCGGTGGCGGGATCCATCACGTTGCCCTCATCGTGACCGCGCAGGTCGACGAAGAGTTGGCCATCCGGGTGCGAGGCCGCGAGGCGTCTGGCGACCTGCACGGACAGGGTCGTCTTGCCGCTGCCCGCCATCCCGTCGATCAGGTGCACGACGGGTGCCGGGCCTGCGCCGGCTCGACTCCGGCCGACCATCCGCTCGACGACGGCCTCCCGGCCAACGAAATGAGCCACCGGCCTGGGCAGCCAGTCCCAATCCGTCCGACCGGTGTCGGTTTCCGTCGAGGTCCGCGCGCTCGACCCGTCGCTGCCGCCGGATGCCGGCGACACGGCGGCAGGCAGCCCGGCTGGTCGGTGCTCGATCATCTCCTGATGCAGTCGCCGAAGATCCGGTCCGGGTTCGACGCCGAGTTCGGCCCGCATCACTCGGGCCGCGGACCGAAACACCGAGATCGCGCCGGTCACGTCACCGCGTCGATGCAGGGCTCTCATGAGCAGCAGCAATGCGGGCTCACGTATCGGATGGGCGGCAACGGTTCGCCACAGCAGCGGAAGGGCCTCCTCGACGCGGTCCGCCGCGAGGTGGAGCTCCGCGAGGATCTCCACGGCGAGGAGGTGCTGTTCCTGAGCCGCCGCCACGTCGGCAGCCAGCGAAGCCCCGAGTGGCACACCCAGCAGGGGTGGCCCGTGCCAGAGGGGCACCGCCTGCCTCAGCAGCGACCGCGCGGTCTCCGGGTCGTCGCGGAGGTGGAGCTGACGAGCCCGCTCGACCTGGGCGAGGAAGTGGAACAGGTCCACGTCGTCGGTGGCGATCTCCAGTCGGTATCCACCGCGCTGACGAACCAGCAGCCCTTGGCCAGCCTCGTGTGCTTCGAAGGCGCGCCGAAGGTTCGCGGCGTAGGTCCGCACATTCGGCACGGCCGAGCGCGGCGGGTCGTCGGGCCAGATCTCGTCGATCAGCTCCTCTATGGCGACCGTCCGGCTCGGGCTCATCACCAGCTTGGCCAGAACGGTTCGTTGCTTCGGCGTGCCGAGGTCCACCCCGGACGAACCGAACGATACTCGAAAGCCGCCAAGCACCTCGATCTTCACTCTTCCAACCCCTTGTCAAGCAGGGCTGGAGACAGCGCGGCGCCGGTCGATTGCAGGCTTTCCGGCGGCTGCTGGACTTCGGCTTCGGCCAAACGCCGGGCCACGTCAATCCGCTCTGGCACCCCCATCCGTCGGAAGATGGCCAACGCCCGCGTCCAGTGCCGGAGGGCCTCGGTTGGATCGATGGCCCACATGTGCTCGGCCAATCCGGCCAGGGCCCGCCCCTGTTCGTAGGGGTGCGCCACCCGGGTGGCAATCCGCAGCGCCTCGCGGTGCAGTTCGATCAGTCTTGGGGTTTTCGCGGAACCGGCGAGGGTCAGCGCGAGGTCGTTCAGGGCCGCCGCCTCCACGTGAGGTTCGCCGGCATCCGCTGCCATTCTTCGGGCGGTCTCGTGCTCGCTGACCGCTTCACCCGTGCGCCCGAGACCACGTAAGGCCACCCCGAGATCGTTCCGGACCTCGGGCTCCGCGTAACGGTGCCCGGTGCGTTGTCGCATGACGAGCGCCGCACGCAACGCGCGGGCTGCCACGTCGTACTTCCCCATGCGACACTTGACCGCACCGATGTGACCGAGTGCGTTGAGAATATGGAACTGACTACCTAACTGGCGGCCGAGGTAGAGGTGCAGGCGATGCACACGCAGCGCCTCGTCGTATCTGCCGAGTAGAGCCAACGCCAAGCCCAGGTTCGGCAGGTGAGCGGCGGTCCCATGGGTATCCGCGATGACGCCTCTTCGCATGCGGTGCAGTCCCGTGGTCACCGCCTTCTCGGGTTCACCGAGGAGCCAGTAAATTGCTACGAGATTCGCCTCGTAGCGCGCATGGTTGATTCGGTCACCACGGCGCTCACAAATCTCCACGGCCTTGTCCACGTGCGCCAACGCACCTGTATAGTTGCCGGTCCGTAGATAGGCCGAGGCGAGGTAGTTGTGCATCACGGCCATGGCCTTCTCGTCGCCGATCGTTTCCGCTGCCGAAAGACCCTGACGATTTGTCATGACGATGTCGTCATAGCATCCCCGGGTGTACAGAAAGCGCCACAGGACCCGCGCCAACTGCCACGTTTCCTGGTAGAAGCCCCAGTCATGGGCTCTGCCGACGAGCATGACCATGTTGAACCGCTCGGTCTCCAACCACTTCTCGGCAGCGTCGTACGGCATCTTGACCAGGTCCGGACGACGCGCGGAGCCGAGCGAGACATGAATACCGAGACGGCCTACCTCGAGGTTGTCGGCCACCGGAAGAGAGATGTGCAGCATCAGATCGAGAAGATCCGCGAACGCTGCTCTTCGCACACCCGTCTGGTCCACCCGGTTGGACAGTTCGTTGGCGTACTGCCGAATCAGGTCGTGCATCCGATAACGCCCCACCGTCAACTCCTCGATCAGGTGGGAGTCCAGCAGGGCGTCCAGTATCTCGGCGGTCTCGTCGCGTGACAGGCCGGCCAACGCGCTGGCGGCCAGCAGGCCGAACTCGTCTCCCGGATGCACGCTGAGCAGTCGGAACAGTCGCTGCGCTGGTTCGTTCAGTGAGGCGTACAGGGCGGCGAACGCGCCGGCCACACTACGATCCCCCGAGGTCAGGTGATCCAGCCGGCGCGCCTTGCTCGCCAGCAGCGTTGCCAGGTCCGCCACCCGCCAGTTCGGACGATGCGCGAGCCGTGAACCGGCAAGCCGGATCGCCAGCGGCAGGTGACCACAGCTCTGCACCACCGCGACTGCCGCCTCGGGCTCCGCAGCCACCCGCTCCGCCCCTGCCGTGGACGCCAGCAGTGCGACACCCTCCGCCGGGTCGAGTAGCGGCAGGGACACCGGCGGACCGACGTCCAGCCCGCTGATCCGCCGACGCGACGTCACGATCACCAGGCTCCCCGGCGCCGTAGGCAGCAGGGGCTGGACCTGCGGGGCGTCGGCGGCATTGTCCAGCACGATGATCACCTTGCGACCAGCCAGGGCACGACGCCATCGGTCGAGCCGGTCTCCGGAGTCCGGCGGTATCCGACCGGCGGGTGTGCCGAGTTGCCGCAGCAAGGCCGCCAGAGCCGTCGAACTGTCCAGCTTCTCGGCGGGGTCGTGGCCTTTGAGGTCGATGAACAACTGGGCGTCCGGAAATCGGTCGATGAGCCGGTTGGCGACGTGTACCGCAAGGGTCGTCTTGCCGCTGCCGGCCATGCCGTCGACGAGATGGACTGTGCAGCTCCGCTCGCCGGCCCGCAGGGTCATGGACAGCAGGTGCTCAACGGCGTCGGCACGGCCCACGAAGTCCGGAACCGTCCGCGGGAGGTAGGAGAGCAGTCGACGCTCCTGGTCGTCGGCAACAGCCGACTCCCTACCCGGCGCTCCGGCTGCTCCGGACCGGCGGGACCGGCCGTCCTGCCGGCTGATACGGCGATACAACCGTTGCAGTTCCTCACCGGGCTCGACGTTCAGTTGCTCCCGCAGGGTTCGACGAGCTGCGGTGTAGGCCGCCACGGCACCGGCGGAGTCTCCCCCCAGGTGGAGCGCCCGCATGAGCAACAGGTGAGCCGGCTCCCGCAGCGGATGCATGGTCAGCAGTTCCCGTAGCACCGGCAGCGCCTCGTCATAGTGGCCGAGGCGGACTTGCAGCTCGCCGTACAACTCGGTGGCCAGCAGCCGGTCCTCGGTCGCGGCGGCCACCTGGGCGGAGAGCCCGGGTCCGAGGGCTGTCCCGGCGAGCATCGGTCCCCGCCAGCGGGCCAGCGCACGGGACACGAGTCGGATCGCCTCCCGCTCGTCCGCGCCGAGGAGTCGCCGTGCCTCGGTCACCTCTGCGCGGAAGGCGCAAAGGTCCACGTCCGAGCACTCGACATCGAGCCGGTAACCGTTGCGAGCGCGGATCAGCACGTCCCGATCAGGAAACATCGCCTCAAGGCCGCGTCGTAAATTAGCTGCATAAGTACGGACATTCGGGATAGCCGAGGGAGGCGGGTTATCGGACCACAGCTCGTCGACGAGTTGTTCGACCGACACCAACTGCCCCGCGTTGCAGGCCAGCATGGCCAGGACGGTCTGCTGCTTGGGCGTTCCAGGAGGTAGCGCCTGCGGGCCGAGGCGCACCGCCATACCGCCGAGAACCTGAATCTGCACCCGGCCCCTCTGACCGCACTCGAGGGATCACTGTGGGCAGCTTAGCGCCGCCACCGCTCGGTATGTTGCAGTCGGTCGCGGCAAAGTCAACCGAAGCGGCGATGAGATGGCCAAATCTCTCTGGTCACACTTGTTCACAAATCCCAGCAGCTGCCGGGTAAGACAACTAGGCGACTTGATCGCCGTGTTTAGACCCTGCGTAAAGCAGGCCAAACGGAAAGTAACACAACATCGGCATATTGGCCCTTTCTGCGCAATACGACATCTATCATCGCGGAACGACCATAAGCGCCTCTAGGGTTTGGCCAGTCAAGCAAATGCCAAGCATCTGGAGGTCGGGATGAGGACGAACGAATGGGGCTGATTCCAGCTTCTGGATCAGCAGCAACCGACGTACGCTTGCGGAGCGCAGCCTCTCGGTGACGAACGGGGATGGTGGCTTGGCTCCGCAGGAGCGACAGACCGGGACCGATCAGTGGCTACTGCCACTAATCGGTCTCGTCGTCGTTCTAGCCGGTCTTTCCGGAGCCATCTCGGTAGCACACCTGCCGAGCTACGGAACCCTCACCGCGACCATGATCTGGGCGGCACTGATCTCCCTCGTCGCCGTCGGCTTCACCGCCAAGGTGCGGGTCAGGATAAGGGCAACCAACCACTACATCGCCTGGACCGACACAGCGATGCTGATCGCCTTCGCCGTGGCACCGATCCCCGTGGTCATCCTGGCCACCGGCTTGGGCGTCGCGATCGCCACGACCCTGGCACGGCTCGCACCGATCAAGCGAGTCTTCGGCGTCGCCAAGAACATGCTCATCGCCACCGCCGCCGGAATGGTTCTACAGCTGTTCGCATGGTCCCCGAGCAGCCCTAACGTCACTGAAACCGTCGTCGCACTGGCTGCCGCCTACCTCACCGTGGTGCTGCTCGACGAGATCATCACGATGCCGGTCATCGCCATGGCAACCGGCACCTCGTTGTGGAAGTTGGTTCACGAGAACTGGGACGTCCGCCTGACTGCGGCGCTGACCCGCCCGGTCATCATCATCGGCGCCATCCTGATCGTCAGGATCAACTTCCTATGGCTACTCGCGGTGCCACCGCTGGTCCTCAGCCTCCATCTACTCGTCTCGACGCGGGTCCGCAGCCGGACGGAGCAGAAGGCCTGGCAGCGGCTCGCCCAGACCACCGACGCGCTCAATGTGGTCGAGCTGGACGAGGTCCTCACCACCGCGGTCACCCGGGCGGCCGAACTCTTCTCCGCCGACGAGGTGGAGGTCGAGCTGCGCGACACCGACCGGGTGGTACGCGGCGGCGCCGACGGCGTCACCTACGACGGGTCGGCAGCCGAGCCCACCACCGTCCAGGGCGCGGTGGTCCCTGCCCGTCTGGAAGGGCACGACAAGACGGTCGACGTGGGCATGCTGCGGCTGCGCTTCCGCGGACCGGTGAAGCTCTCCGAGCGGGAGCAGTACACCCTCTACACCTTCGCCTCGGCGCTGTGCACCGCCATCCGCAACGCTCAGGCGTACGCGGAACTCGCCCGGGTGGCCCAGGCGCACGCGCACGACGCGACGCACGACGCGCTGACCGGCCTGCCGAACCGGCGTCACCTGCTCGACGCGGGCAACGACCACCTGAATCAACGGCACGCCGACGGGGTCACCGCCCTCGTGCTGATCGACCTGAACCACTTCAAGGAGGTCAACGACACCCTCGGTCACACCGCAGGTGACCAGATGCTGGCCGCTGTCGCCGAACGGCTGCGCGCCGCCGCCCACGCCGACGACCTGGTCGCCCGGCTCGGTGGCGACGAGTTCGCCGTACTCCTGCGCGCCCTGCCCGCGCCCGCAGTCGCCGCCCACCGGGCCGAGACGCTGCTGGCGGCGCTGCACGAACCCTTCGACATCGACGGCATGCGGATCAACGTGGAGGCCAGCGGCGGCATCGCCGCGGCCCCCGCCACCGGCGGCATGGTCGAGCTGCTCCGGCGTGCGGACGTCGCGATGTACCAGGCCAAGCGGGCCGGGCAGCGGCTGGCCAGCTACGCGTCCGCCCGGGACACCGCCGACCTGGGTCGTCTCAGGCTCGGCGGAGACCTGACCCGGGCCGTGGCCGACCACGAGTTCACCGTCAAGTTCCAGCCGATCGTCGACCTCGGCACCGGTGAGGTCATCGCCGCCGAAGCGCTGGCCCGATGGCGTCACCCCACCCACGGGATGATCGACCCGCTGCGCTTCCTGGAGACGGTCGAACGTTCGGGTCTGCTACCGGCCTTCGCCGAGGCCATCCTCGACCAGGCCCTGGTCGCCGCCGGCACCTGGCGCGACGCCGGCTTCGACGTACCGGTGGCGGTGAACGTCTCCCCCCGCAGCCTGCTCGACACCCGGTTCCCCGACTCGGTGCTGGCTCGGCTGCGCGCCCATGACCTGCCACCCGACCGGCTGATCCTGGAACTGACCGAGACCCTCACCCTCAGTCAGCTCGACGTCGTCGACCGGGTCCTCACCCGGCTACGTGCTGCCGGCGTCCGGCTCGCCCTGGACGACTTCGGTACCGGCTACTCCTCGCTCTCGCTGCTCTCCCGGATCCCGGTGCACCAACTGAAGATCGACCGGAGCTTCGTCACCGGCATGGAATCCTCCACCGAGGCCGCCGCGATCATTCGCTCCACCCTCGATCTCGGTCGCAGCCTCGACCTCGCCGTGGTCGCCGAGGGTGTGGAGCGGGAGGCGCAGCGACGCACCCTCTGGGAACTGGGCTGTGCCGCCGGCCAGGGTCACCTCTTCGCGCGCCCGCTGCCGGCCGGAACGCTGCTCGCCGCACTCCAGCGCGGCACCGGCGGCCGGGCCGGCTGCCTGGCGGTCGCCCTGCACGATGTTGGCGCGGTGGTCCGGCTACCGCAGGGACGCCGACAGGGTGGCCGGGGTCGTCACCAGCCGGCCTGACAGACTTGCCCGGGTGAGCACCACCACCCCGACCCGCCGCCGTACCGGGTGGTGGCACCGGATCGACACCGCCGCCGGAGGACTCGCTCTCGACCTCGGCCTCTACGCGGTCTCCGCCGGCTTCGCCGCGGTCACCGCGGCCACCTCCACCCTCCTGCCGCATCGCGCGTGGGGCGGCGTGGCCGCGCTCGGCTACCTCGCCGCGGCGATCATGGCGCTCGGTCAACTCCTGCTGCGGCGGTACCGGCCCGGCTCGGCGTTGACCGGGCTGCGCGCGCGCTGGCTGGTCACCGTCCTGACCTGGACCACCGTCGCCCTGCTCCCCCTCGTCGTGCAGAGCGTGCAGCGCGCGGCGGGACGCACCGACCGGGCCCAGGAGGAGGTGCTCGTCGTCGAGGAGTCCGGGCGGCGACTGGTGGAGACCGGCACCCCCTACCTGGGGCCGGACGCCATCGCCGCGCTGCCGCCCGGCGAACAACTGCTCGGCTACACGCCGTACCAACCGGGCATGGCCCTGTTCGGGCTGCCGCGCGCGGCCAGCGACGCGTGGTGGAGCGACGCCCGGGTCTGGTTCGCGGTCGGCACCGCCCTCGCCCTGCTGCTCGCCGTCCGCGTCCTGCGCCGACCCGAGGGGACGGCCACGACGGTCGGGCACGACGCGGCCGTGCTGCGCGGGGTACAGGCCGCGACCGTCCTGCCGATCTGCGCACTGACCCTCGCCACCGGCGGCGACGATCTACCCGTACTCGCGCTCTGCCTGCTGGCCCTCGCGTTCGCCGCCACCGCCCGGCCTGGTTGGGCCGGCGTCGTCGTCGGGCTCGCCGGTGCGCTGAAACTCTTCGCCTGGCCGGTCGCCGCGGTCCTGGTCATCTGGGGTGTCTCCCGGCGGGCCGGCCTGCGGGTCGCCGCCGGCGCCCTCGGCGTACCCGCCGCCGCGCTGCTGCCCACCCTGCTGGTGGACCGGGACGCCCTGGTGGAGAACGTGCTGCGGTTTCCCCTCGGGCACGGCCTGGTGTCCAGCCCGGCACAGTCACCGTTCCCCGGTCACCTGATCGCCGAGGCGCTGCCGGCGGGTCGGGCCGTGGCAGCGGGCCTGCTGGTCGTCGCGGCGGTGGCGATCGCCGTCCGGCTCGCCCGCCGTCCGCCCCGCACCGCACGCACGGCGGCGCTCGTCTGCGGGTACGGGTTGCTCGTGGCGATCCTGCTGATGCCGAGCACCCGGTTCGGCTATCTGCTCTATCCGGTGGCGTTCCTCCTCTGGGCACCGGCACTTGACGTTCCCGGGATCCGGCAACCGGCGAGCGAAGACGACTCGCAGGGCGTAGACCTGAAGGCATGACCACCTACCGCGACCGCACCGAGGCGGGCCGGGTGCTCGCCGACCGGCTCACCGCCCTGATCGGCGAACCGGACGTCGTCGTGCTGGGCCTGGTACGCGGGGGCGTGCCGGTGGCCCGGGTCGTCGCCGAACGCCTCGGCGCGCCGCTGGACGTGCTGGTGGTCCGCAAGCTCGGTATGCCGTGGGCCCCCGAGGTCGCCTTCGGCGCGCTCGGTCCGGCCGGCGTACGCGTGCTCAACGACGTGGTGGCCGGGCAGCTCAGCTCCGCCGACATGGCCGACGTGCAGCGCCGGGAGCAGGCGGAACTGGACCGGCGCGAACAGCTCTACCGAGCTGGCCGGGGGCCACTGGAGCTGACCGGCCGAACCGCCGTCATCGTCGACGACGGGCTGGCCACCGGGGCGACCGCCCGGGCCGCCGTGGCGGTGGCCCGTCAGCTCGGCGCCCGTCGGGTGCTGGTCGCCGTACCGGTCGGTGCCCAGGACGCGTACGAGACGCTCGCTGGCGAGGCCGACCAGGTGATCTGTGCTCAGCGTCCGGAAGCCTTCACCGCCGTCGGGGCGTACTACGACGACTTCCACGAGGTTTCCGACGACGAGGTGACGGAGGCGCTGACCGCCTCCGCGTGAGTGGACCAGGTACCGTCGAATAATGAGCCTGACCTGTCCCAAGTGTCACGGAGAAATGCGTCAGTACGAGCGCAGCGGCGTCGTCATCGACCAGTGCGGCGAGTGCCGGGGGATCTTCCTCGACCGCGGTGAGCTGGAGAAGCTGTTCGAGGCGGAGGCCAACTGGAGCGCGCAGCAGACTCCTGCCCCGGCCCAGCAAGCGCCCCGTCCGGGCGGCGGCTACCAGCCTCCGCCTCCGCCGCCCGCGCCACACCAGCCGGGCTACGGTGCCGTGCCGCCGCCCCCGCCCCCGTCGCACGGCTACCCGGCCCCGGCACCTGCCTACGGCCACGCTCAGCAGCACTACGGCTACCACGGGCACTACCGCCGGAAGAAGCGCAAGAGCTTCCTCGACGAGATGTTCGGCTGACTGAGCAGCACGACCCTGGGTGACCGGGCCGCCTGACCGGCCCGGTCCTCCATCCCGCACCACCGGTCGCGTCCTCGGTTGATCGCGTCCTCGGCGCCGGGGGTCTCGAAGCGCGGGACGACACCGGTTGTGGGACGCTGCCGGCATGGGGTCGCGAGCTTCGCACATCGCATTGGCCAACGCGTACGACGGCATCAGCACCGTGGTGGCAGACCTGGACGACAGCGATCTTCAGCGACCGACCCGCTGTCGGGGGTGGCTGGTCGCAGACCTGCTCTTCCACGTGCTCTGCGACGCGCAGCGGGCGCTCGTCGCGTTGGCCAGCCCTGCCGCCCCACCTGCGACAGTCGACTCCGTCAGCTACTGGCAGGCCTTCCCCGGCGGTGCCGGAAACGCCCGGCACGCCTGGTGGGCCCGTCGCTCTGCGGCCGCATTCGAGAGCCCGTCTGGAGTGGTTCGACTCTGGGCCGACACGGCACCGGCCGCCGCGCGCGCCGCAGGTAAGGCGGATCCGGCCGGTTTCGTCACCACTCAAGGGCACGTGTTGCGGGTAGCCGACCTGCTGGACACCTTCACCACCGAAGCCGTGGTCCACCACCTCGACCTGGTCCTGGATCTACCGGACGCGCCCGCGCCCGGGCCGGCCGCGACCCGGGTCGCGGTGGCCACCGTGGACGCCCTGCTCGGCGGCGCCGTTACCCGACCGGACGGCTGGAACGACCACGACTACCTGCTCAAGGCCACCGGGCGGCTGCCGCTCGGCGAATCGGACCGGCGCGCTGTCGGCGAATACGCGGCCCGCTTCCCGGTGCTCGGCTGAGCCCGTCGGACTCGGTTGGGCCAGGTCAGACGATCGCCATGTCCACGAAGCGTGACAGGTGCAGCTGAGCGGCGACGGTCACCGTGTCGGTCGGACCATTCCGATGCTTGGCGACGATGAAGTCCGCCTCCCCGGCCCGCGGCGACTCCTTGTCGTAGTAGTCGTCACGATGCAGAAGTATGACAACGTCGGCATCCTGCTCAATTGAGCCAGACTCGCGCAAATCAGACAATTGTGGGCGCTTATCGGTACGTTGCTCCGGGCCACGGTTCAGCTGGCTGACCGCGATGACCGGACACTCGACCTCCTTGGCCAGCAGCTTCAGGCCACGCGACAGGTCCGCGACCTCCTGCTGCCGGCTCTCGGTACGCTTCGGCGAGGTCATCAGCTGGAGATAGTCGACCACAATCAACTTGAGGTCATGCCGCTGCTTGAGCCGACGGGCCTTCGCCCGGATCTCCATCAGGTTCATGCTGGGCGTGTCGTCGACGAACAGCGGCGCCTCGCTGATCTCACCCATGCATCGGGCGAGCTTGGTCCAGTCGTCGTCGGAGAGTTGCCCGCTTCGCAGCACGTGCAGTGGCACTCGGGCCTCGGCCGAGAGCAGCCGCATGACGATCTCGACCTTGCTCATTTCCAGCGAGAAGATCGCCGATGCCTGGTTGGCACGGATCGCAGCGTTACGCGCGAAGTCCATGCTCGCGGTGCTGTTGTGCGTGGGAATCATTGATCGACCGGCCAAGTAAAGGTGATCCTCGTTGTCGACCGTGACGCACCGCACGGGGACACTCGGCACCGGTCGCACATCCACGATGTAGCGGGATCGGGTACCCGCCCGGCCGACCGCGTGTCGGCGCGTAGCATGCGACTCCCGCTTCCTGGTCAACCGGAATACCTCGTCCGTCGTCGAGAAGCTCAATGTGAAAGCCGTCGAGCTTTCGGGGGTACGGCCGTTGACTCGCTTGCGGTTGATCGAGCATCGGTAGCCCAGGCTGACGACGAGCTCGTACACATCCTTGGCTATCCGCTCCGAGGTGGTGGTGTACTGGACGTGTCCGGCTGCCGCAGCAGTACCGTCGGTGTCGAGCAGTCCCGCCAGCAGCTCCCGTCGCTGCTCCTCTGACGCTCGGAGGTAAGGCTGCGGAATGTGCTTGTCGTTCAGGACACCGGCGGCTCGAAGCAGCCCGGTGAACGAGCCACGCAACCGGCGACACGACGCGCAGTGGCGGGCGCCGTTCCAGCTCGACTTCATTGTCGTACCGCAGGTCTCGCAGCCTCCGCGGTCGGCGGTCCCGACCATGCCCCTCGACCTGGCGCCACACGTCCTTCCGCAGGTTCTTACCGCAGACGCGCGGGGAGTGAAGATGACGTTGCAGACGATGCAGCGACGGTCGTCGAGTGGTGCCCGCGGTGGCAGCTTGATGCCGTAGGAGTAGGTACCGCTTCCCGGGGCGACGATGAAGCCATCGGCTTCGACGTACTCTGCGATCTCTGGATCCGCCGACGTGAACCGGGCACCTGCCGAGTGCCCGTCGCCCAGCCACACACCAAGCGTGTACGGGGGGATCGGCAGGTCCTCGCGGGCGGGAAGGGACAGCGGTTGAGCATTGGTCACCGCGTGGTTTGCGCGCCCGTCAGCCGGATGCCGCAGGGTCGCGGCGATGTGTTCGGTAGTGACGGCCCGAGGGTGTGTCACAGTCGTATTGCTGTTCATGACCCGACTCACCCGGCTCAGGTGGGCGTCGAACAGGGCATGGGCGCTGTAGGCGTCGACCGTCCGACGCCAGGGCTTGCCGTTTCGCGAGTACTGACGTTCGACAGTGCCGGCGATGCCCACCTTTGCCGCCACCACGTGCAGGACGTTCCGGAACCGGGATCCGGCGATCTCCACGGCTTCCCGGTGGGTGACAAGCCGGTCGGGGATGGCGGTGACAGCCCGGTATACGGCTGCCGCCTTGGCGCGTGCCGAGGCATCCCACTGGTAGCGCGGCCGGCGCTCATTCTGCTGGCGGCGTGCGGCCCGGGTGGTCGTCGTCCACAGGTGCTCTGCATCGGCGACGATGACTGAACCGTCGGAAAACTCGACCTCGTAGCAGGGGCGGTCGTGGCGCACCTCGTAGGCGTGCGTGACGGTGGTAGGACGGCCGTCCGCACCGATAAGCTGATCGCCTACCTGCACCTCGCCCATCGTCGTCCAGCCGGCCGGAGTCGGTAGGGGTGTGTCGAGCGCGAGCGCCTTTCCAAGGCCAGGTCGCCCCGCCACAATGATCAACTGGCCGGCGTGCAGCCCGTTGAGCAGGCGGTCGAGGTCGGTGAAGCCGGTCGGCACGCCGGTCATCACGCCGCCCTGGGCGCCCACCGCCTCGATCTCGTCGAGCGTTGGTTGCAGCATGTCGGCCAGGATCGCGAAGTCCTCGCTGACCCGACGTTCCGTGACGTCGTACACGGCCTGCTGAGCCAGGTCGACGATGTCGTCCACGTCCCGGCTGCCGCCGCTCGCGGTGCCGTAGCCGAGTTGGACGATCCGGGTGCCGGCCTCGACCAGACGTCGGAGCACCGCGCGTTCGCTGACGATCCGGGCGTAGTAGGCGGCGTTCGCGGCGGTCGGCACGCTCGCGATCAACGTGTGCAGGTATGGAGCGCCACCCACCCGAGCCAGATCGCCGGAGTCGGCGAGTGCCGCCGCGACGGTGATGGCGTCGGCTGGCTCGCCCCTGCCGTAGATCTCCAGGATGGTGTCGAAGATGGTGGCGTGCACCGGCCGGTAGAAGTCGTTGGTCTTGAGGATCTCGACGACGTCGGCGATGGCGTCCTTGGAGAGCAGCATGCCGCCGAGGACGCACTGCTCCGCGGCCACATCCTGCGGCGGCGTCTTGTCGAACTGACCGTCGTGTGGCCCGTTGCCGGGCTGCTGCCCGCCGGCCGGAAACGACTCCGTCCGCCTGTCGTCGGTGACCGACACCGGGCCCCCCTCCACTGCGTCGGATCGGTTCCAGGCTTACCGCCCGGGTGCGACAACGTCGACCGGCCGCTTCGATCGGGGGCCATCGGATCAGCAGGTCGTGGCCACCATACGGAGTTCGAGGTCAGCCGCTCAACCGTGGCGGTGGATGAGCCTCGGGACAACCTGTGGACTCAGGTGGACAAGCATGTGCGCAGCGTGTGCACAGGGTGTGAATAACGGATGGGGAATTCTTGGCGAAAGCCCTCTGACCTGCGCAAACTTTTTCCCCAGCCTGTGGAGGGAATTTCCGGGTAGGGCTTTGTCCTGAACCTCCCGTAAGATCGGTGGCCTACGGCTACACCTGGACAGCGGATTGCACGTTCGGTTGAGAAGGGTCACGCTCCGGCCGTGAGTTACCGGGACTGGGCACGCGGGGAGGACGGCCCGCGCGAGCGGCGACCGACCGCTTCGTGGGCCGAGCCCGTCGAGGAGTCACGGGCCGGACGTTACGACTCGGCGGTCGAGCGTTACCGCACCCCGAGCCGTCGGCGAGCGATCGAGCGTGGCCAGGAGGAGCCGGCCGAGCCTTATCTGCCGCGCTGGGCGCTGGAGTCGGGCGTCAGCAGCGTCGACGGTGGTGGTCGGCATGCCGCACCGGACGACGATGACGACGACCGGCCGCGCTACGGCGACGGCGGTCGCCGATCGTCAGGTGTCTACCGGAGCGAGCGCAGCCGGCGGTCCCAGGAGGCTGACTGGCGCGATTCCCAACCCCGCGCCATCGCCTCGTCGCCGGCGGTGGCACCGCAGTCCGACCACACCCGCGAGTGGACCTTCGACCGTCCACAGGAGGAGGGGTACGTCGGCAGCCGCCGCGCCGAGGAGGACGATCCGGTCTCCGGTGTGACGCCGCAGAGCCGGCCCCGCCGCGCACAGTCCCGACGGCGCCAGGTGACCTGGTCCGGGCTGGAGGACGAGGCCGAGCAGACGTCCGACTCGGAGCCGGCCGCGGCCCCGACGCCGCGACGTCGGCGGCGGGCGGCGGAGCCGGCACCCGGTTCGGCCGCGGATCCTTGGGAGCGGGCGGCGGAGCCGTGGGATCGGGCCGTGGAACCCGAGGTACGACCACCCGCGGTGGATCCGTGGGACGCCTCCGGTCTGCACGCCTGGCAGCAGCCCGCCGGTCTTGACCGTCGTGCCGATTCCGCCCCGGTCGACCCCTGGGACGCCGACAGCACCAGCCAGTGGCTTCAGTCGTCGGCGTCGGAGCAGTGGCTGGAGCCGGACAGCACGGGCCAGTGGGACCGCGACCCCGAACTCGATCGACGGGAACGGCAGCGAGACCGGAACCGGTGGGAGGAGTATTCCGAGCCGGACCGCTGGGATCGTACGGAGCACCCCCGGTCGGATGGCGCACCGGGTGTCCAGCAGTGGTCGTGGAGCACTCGGCCGGAGCCGGAGCCACCGCAGGACACCTTCTGGCCGGGCACCCGACTCGCCGGTGATGATCCGCGGTGGGTGGACGCGCCCGCGTCGGCACCCCGGTCGCCGGTGGTGGGCTACACGGCTCCGCGTCCCCGCTCGGTGCCCCGGCGGCGTCCCGCTGCGGTGCCGCAGCCTGGGCCGGTCGGCATGGCGGCGGTACGGCGCCGCATCGAGTCGGTGGGCAGCGCCAGTTGGAACCGCCGGCTGGAAGACGACCTGCTCGATCCCGATCCGGGTGGTCCCTGGCTGCCGCTGCTCTACACCGCGGCCTGTTACGTCCTACCGGCGGTCGTGGTCTTCGTCTGGCTGCTGACCCTGGACGGGGCGCCACCCGTGGGCTGTGTGACCGACATCAGCGGCGGTGGGTGTGAGTCACCCCGGGCGCGGGCGTTCGGGGCGATGGTGGGCGGCCTGCCGCGGTTCGGCCTGGCCCTGGTCAGCAGTCTGGCGATCGCGACGCTGCTGCGTCGGGTGGGTACGACCTGGCGTCCGACCACTGTGGCGCTCGCCGCCGCCGTGGTGGGTGGCGGCCTCTCGACGGTGATGATCAGCGCGGTGACCGGCCAGCCCATCGGTTGACCTGTTACTCCGTGGAAGACGACGCGGGGCCCGCACCGGTGGACGGTGCGGGCCCCGGGTCATTCGCCGGTGCCGGTGTCAGCCCTGCACGACGTTGAGGTTGAACGTGGCGGTCACCTCGGGGTGCAGCTTGATCCGCACGGGGTGCGATCCGATCGACTTGATGTGACCGGAAACCTCCAGCCGCCGCCGGTCGAGGGACGGGCCACCGGCAGCCTTGACGGCGTCGACGATCTCGGCCGGGGTGACCGAGCCGAAGAGCCGACCACCTTCGCCGGCACGGGCCTTCAGGGTCACCTTGAGGGCCTCGAGCTGCGCCTTCACCTCGTTGGCGTGATCCAGGTCGCGGATCTCGCGGGCCGAACGGGCCCGCTTGATGAGGGTGACCTGCTTCTCCGCGCCCTTGGTCCAGGCGATCGCGAAGCCCTGCGGAAGCAGGTAGTTACGGCCGTAGCCGTTCTTGACCTCCACGATGTCGCCCGGGGCACCGAGCCCGGACACCTCCTGCGTCAGGATGATCTTCATGTCGGTGCCTCTCTCAGCGGGCCGTCGCGGTGTACGGCAGGAGCGCCATCTCACGGGCGTTCTTGACCGCACGCGCGATCTGCCGCTGCTGCTGCGAGGTGACGCCGGTCACCCGCCGAGCGCGGATCTTGCCGCGGTCGGAGATGAACTTGCGCAGCAGCGCGGTGTCCTTGTAGTCGATGTAGGTGATCCCGTCCTTGTCGAGCGGGTTCACCTTCTTCTTCGGCTTGCGCAGTGCCGCAGCCTTCGCCATTGCTCTTGCTCCTGGTTTACGATCACGGGCGCTCGGCGCCATTAGAACGGAGGCTCCTCGTCGAAGTTGCCGCCACCCGAACGTGCGGGGGCCGGTGCGGCCGAAGCCCAGGGATCGTCGAAGTTGCCTCCGCCGCCCTGGCCACCACCGCCACCACTACCGAAGCCGCCGCCACCGCCGCCGGACCGGGACATCTTCTGCACCTTCGCCGTGGCGTAGCGCAGTGACGGGCCGATCTCGTCGACCTCCAGCTCGATGACGGTGCGCTTTTCACCCTCGCGGGTCTCGTAGGACCGCTGACGCAGCCGGCCCGAGACGATGACGCGGGCGCCGCGCTGTAGCGACTCCGCCACGTGCTCCGCGGCCTGCCGCCAGACGGTGCACGAGAGGAACAGCGGCTCGCCGTCCTTCCACTCACCGGAGGCCTTGTCCATGAACCGGGGCGTCGAGGCGACCCGGAACTTGGCGACCGCGGCACCGGAGGGGGTGAACCGCAACTCGGGGTCATCGGTCAGGTTGCCGATGACCGTGATGGTGGTGTCTCCTGCCATGACCAACTCCTCGCGCGCTCATCCGTTCCGCCGTACAGGTTCTCAGAACCCTCCGACAGTGACGGTGAGGCTGATCCGGGTGGGGCCGGGGTGGGTTTGCTAGCGCATCTCCGGCCGGAGGACCTTGGTACGCAGCACGGACTCGTTGAGCCGCAGCTGGCGGTCCAGCTCGGCCACCGCCTCCGGCGTCGCCTGGAGGTCGATGACGGCGTAGATGCCCTCGGCCTTCTTGTTGATCTCGTACGCGAGGCGCCGGCGGCCCCACACATCGGTCTTCTCCACCGAGCCACCCGCGGTCCTGATCACATTCAGGTACGTGTCGAGCGACGGGGCGACGGTGCGCTCCTCGAGGCTGGGGTCGAGGATCACCATGATCTCGTAATGACGCAAGACGTGCTCACCTCCTGTGGGCTATGCGGCCACGGTCCTTCCGTGGCAGGAGGTCGTGCGTCGTGGCCCGTTCCGGCACCGGGGGAACCCGACCGGGGACGGACAACCGGACCAGGATACCCGGCCCCGACGATCACCATCCCCGAGGTGGCGGGGCACGCGAACCGGGGGTGGGGGGGGCCCCCAGGGGGGGCCGCGAGCCCCCCGCCCCCCGGGCCGGGGGGGCGGGGGGCGCCGAAGTGTGTGGGGGGGG
>NZ_JBAGKI010000021.1:0-89122 GCF_036689795.1 Micromonospora palythoicola
AGTTGCGCAAGAACTGATCCTGCTTCAGAACAACGCCCACTACGGGGCGAGTACCCAGTTCGCCCAGGCTCGTCTATGGCGACTCATTAGCAATTGCCTTGTGGTTCCTGCGGCGGCGCTTGCGGCGCTAGCTGGAGGCATTTCGTTGTCCGATCCCTCGTCAGGGAACTTGGCAGGAGTCTTAGCGCTAGTGGCCTCTGCCCTTGCTGGTGTACAAGCTGCTCTAAACCCAGCACGCAAGGAGCTTACCGCACAGAATTGCGCAAACGCCGCACTTGAGGTGCGCAACGACGCTCGCCAGCTACTCACGCTAGACTTGGAAGGCATGTCTCCGCAGGGTGCCCGTGACCGGGTGCGCGAGCTAACAATGAGGATTAACGAGATCCATCGAATCGCAGACCCACCATCCGGGATCGCCTGGAGGCTCGGCCACCGCAGAGCCAGGAGGTCACGGGCATTCTTCGTGAAGGACGCGGAGCGAGCGGCCGACACCTCGACTAGCGGAAGGCAGTAGGCCCCGAGACAAAGCCGGCGTGCAGGTCGGCTCGTCCGTCGCCCATCAGGTTAGCCGCTTTCGGATGGTGGCTGACGTGCTACTTCTTCGGGTGCTGCTAGTCGTCTTTGGCGGCCGGCGACGACCCAGGCCGATCCCTCGCTTGTAAGTTCTAGGCGCTTCGTCCGGCAGGGTCCGTCCACGTCTTTGACGTCAGGGGTTAGTCCGTAGCTTTCCGGCCCTGTCCCACTCCGTCCGGCCCGGTTGCTGTCACCGTTGCTGTCAACAGCATCAGGACCGTCACCACTTATTGTTGGTCAGTCGCAGAGTCGGGCACCTGCTCGACCCCTTGTTCTGAGCGGGGCGAGGGGTTGAGCACCTGCTCTTGTGTGGGCGATCCGGCCTGACTGGGCGGAGCCGGCGTTATTTCGACCTCTGCAACCTCCGGCTTTTCCGCAGCTGCCGGAAGCAGCTTCTTGCGCAGCTCGGTAGCGCTGCGCCTCCGTTCGAACTCCTGCCTCAGCCTGGCGTCCTTACGGTCCCCACTGCGGGCATACACGGAAATCCCCCTACCACCATGTTCGCCCCACTTCTTAACCACATCTTTGATCTCGCGGAGCGCCTTGGCAGAGTGGTGAGATCCGTAAATCACAAGCCATTGACTATTGTTGTATACGGACCAATCAAGGACAGCCGTAGTTGGCTCCATTATTCGCCCGCGAGAGTCCTTGTACTCGACCTTCACGACATGTTCGTCGGGGAGGTCAGTGTCTTTGCGGTTCATGCCGGAGTCCCAGAAGGTTCGCCATTCCTGTTGCGGCACCAAGATCGGCAGCACCTTGAAGAGTCCCACATCCTCGGTATCGGCACCTTGTCCAGTGCTCCTTTTCAGCGCCGGCTGGGCATAGATGCGAACGTCACGCGCTGCCGTTGTCCCGAAATTTTTAATAACAAGGTCGATGAATTGCATGTCCGCTGGGCTATGCTCCATGTAGGCCACCACATATGGTTGAGCCTGCTCCTCACGGAGTCGCCGCGCCTCTCGAACCTGCCGCAAGGCAGCGATGCTTGCAATAAGCGCAATCACTACTGTCGTCCAGCCTGCGCCAGCAGCCCATGCATCGGGATTGGTTTTTGAGAGCCAGTCCCACAATTGAACGATCATAAACCACTCCTGTCACTCAACCGCAAAGCAACGCCATATCGTATGCCCTTACGCTTCGGAAGATCGCGGCGACCCAACCTACCTGAGCGGCCGACGCGATCTGGCCAGGACCCGCCGACGTCCACGTCCAGAGCGGTCGTCCCTCTCCGTCGACCTCCGGCAGCTTGGCGACGGCCTGAACCCGGATCTCGTCGACCCCTTGCCCCCCAGGCAACCACCAGCCGGTCTCCACCTGGCGCCGCCAGCCTCAAGACCGGCGATCCACCGTCCACCGTCGTCCAGGGCCGTTCGCCGTCGAACGTCGTGGTCGTCACCCAGTTGATCACTCACACGCTTGGCCCCGCCGGGGTCGGCTCGGCGTTTCTCGTTGAGCTTGCAACGCCGTTGCAGGCAAGCGCTACTCATTAGTCCGTCGGCCAGTACGCCGCGCGAAAGTCGGCACCTCAGGAACGTTTAGCTCAGCTCGGGCCGCCTCATGAAAGTAGGTCACTAGCTGTAGGTATTCGTCCTCGAAATCGTTCCAGTTCTTTTTTCTACGAGCATCCGGATCATTTGCTATCGGCACGGTCTTTTGATACAGGGCGACGGCGGCATCTTTTGTGGCCACCGACGCCAACAAACGCACTTCCTCTCCGAGAAAGATAAGCGCATCGACGTATTCTGAAAACGTTTCTTCGCGTGCGCTTGTTTCCCAATTATGCATTAAGGCGAACGTCATTTTGTGCGAGGCCACAAGGAACGAGGCGTACAATTCCTTTCGATTCACATCCCACCGCTGCCTGTCCTCGCGGTACTCTTGTCGCCTCACGAGCACAAAGGCCACGGCTTGGGATGTTACGACGCCACCAATCGCGAAAAGGCCGGCAATCAGCGGAACGCCCCACCAAGGAGTCTGATCCACATCGTCATGCTATGCATTCAGAAGGCCGTGGCCATCCCGTCTGCCGTCGACCCGCCCTTTCGGGGGGAGCGGGCCTCCGCCCGGCCCGCCATGTCAAGCGAACCTTGACGGCTACATCCGTAACCAGGTCGAGCGGCAGGAGGCGGCCTGATGCCCGGACGGTCACGCGCGAACGGGGAAGGCTCGATCTTCCCGTACCGCAACGGGTTCGCCGCGTACGTCTGGGTGGAGAAGCCGGACGGTAAGCGGGGCCGGAAGTGGGTCTACGGCCAGACCCGCGAGGAGGTCCACGACAAGTGGATCAAGCTGCACGGGCAGGCCAAGGCCGGTCCGGTGGCGACGCGCTCGCCGACGGTGGGGGAGTACGCCGGCTACTGGCTGCGGGAGATCGTCAAGCCGAACCTGGCTCCGGGCAGCTACGTCACCTACGAGGTGGTGGTGCGGCTCTACCTCGTACCGGGGCTGGGTCGCAAGCGCCTCGACAAGCTGCGGGTCAGCGACGTCCAGACGTGGATCAACGAGGTGGGGCGGACCTGCCAGTGCTGCGCCCAGGGCAAGGACGAGCGGCGGAAGCCCACCCAGCGCCGTTGCTGTGCTCTAGGCCGTTGCTGCCGGGATCTGCCCTCCGCGACCAGCGTCACCCACCTGCGGACTGTGCTCCGGACGCTGTTCTCCCAGGCCATCACCGAAGGGCTGATCTCCCGCAACGTCGCATCCCTGGCGAAGCTGCCGCCGGTACGGAAGCGCAAGCGGAAGGCGTGGACGAGCGACGAGGCGCGGCGCTTTCTGGAGTCGGCCCGCGCCGACGACGACCCGCTCTACGCCGCCTACGTCCTGGTCCTGGTGCTCGGGCTACGGAAGGGCGAGATGCTGGGGCTCACCTGGGCCGACGTCGATCTCGACGCGGGGGAGTTGACCATCGATCGGCAGCTCCAGCGGGTCGGTGCCGAACTGCTGCACCGGGAGACGAAAACGGCCGCCTCGGACGCCACCCTGCCGCTGCCGGACATCTGCACCGTGGCGCTCGACCGCCGCCGCACCGCACAGTCGGCTGCCCAGGATGCCGCCGGCCCGGCCTGGCAGCCATCCGACCTGATCTTCACCATCCGCTACGGCAGGCCGGTCGAGCCGCGCAACTTCAACCGCTTCCGGGACCGGCGTTGCGATGCGGCAGGCGTCCGGCGGATCACCGTCAGGGACGCCCGGCGGACCTGCGCCTCGCTCCTGGCCGACCTGGACGTCCACCCCCGGGTGGCAATGCAGATCCTTCGGCACGCCCAGTTCGCCATCACGATGGAGATCTACACGGTGGTGTCCTCGGCGGCCACCCGCGACGCGCTCAAGCGGCTCGGCCAAGCCCTCGACCGGTAACCGGCCCACTGCTGTACTTCGCTGCTGTACCGGCCCGGATAACTGCAACAGCGGCCCCGCAAAGGGCCGCTGAGCTGGAACGGAGTGGGCCGCCAGGGACTCGAACCCTGAACCTATGGATTAAAAGTCCACAGCTCTGCCATTGAGCTAGCGGCCCGCGCCGCTCAGGTTACCGGACACCGGCGGAAGCGGGCTCGCGGCTTCCGGCCCGCGGTCGATGCGTGGTCGTGGTGGCTCCCGTCAGGTGCGGGTGGACGCCGGTTGGCAGGATCGGCTGAGCGCCCCGCGGTCTCGTCGTTGGCCGGGCTGCCCGCTTCCTGGAGGTGCCGCAATGTCGGAGCCGATCCGCCTCGCCGTGCTGGCCGGGGCGACGCTCACCACCGGGCTGGTGGCGGGGCTGTTCTTCGCGTACGCCTGCTCGGTGATGCCGGGTCTTGCCGCGACCGACGGTCGGACCCTGGTCGGCACCATGCAGTCGATCAATCGGAAGATCATCAACGGCTGGTTCCTGTCGGCGTTTCTCGGTGGGCCGTTGCTCGTGGTGGTGGCTGTCGTCGGTCAGCTCGGCAGCGGCGGTGCGGTGCTCGGCTGGCTCGTCGCGGCGCTGGTCGGCCACCTGGTCACGCTCGCTGTCACAGGACGGTGCAACGTGCCGCTCAACAACCGGCTGGAAGCCGCCGGGCCGGTCGACGGGATCGACGATCTGGCGGGGGTACGGCAGTGGTTCGAGTCGCCCTGGGCGCGCTGGAACCTGGTCCGGACGGTGAGCTCGGTCGCCGCCTTCGCCTGCCTGATCGGCGCGCTGCTCGCCCGCTGAGCGGCCGGTGCCGGTGACGCCCGAGCGCGCGGCGGGCACCGAGGCGGCGGCGGCAAGCTTGGAAAGTGGCTGGCCGGGTACGGACCGGGCATGCGGATCGTGGTCGTGGGTGCGAGCGGGAACGTCGGCTCGGCGGTGCTGCGTCGGTTGCGGCGGGAGCCCGACGTGGAGATCGTCGGGGTGGCGCGGCGGCTGCCGCCTCCGGGTGCGGGTGAGCCGTACGACGGGGTGCGGTGGCACTCCTGCGACATCGGCCTGGCGGGCGCGGCGGACGAGTTGGCCGGAGTCTTCGCCGGTGCCGATGTGGTGGTGCACCTGGCCTGGCAGATCCAGCCCAGCCACGACCAGCACGTGTTGCACCGGACCAATGTCGGTGGCAGCCGGGCGGTGGTCGACGCGGTGCTGCGGGCGCGGGTGCCGGCCCTGGTGTACGCCTCGTCGGTCGGCACCTACGCGCCCGGTCCGAAGGACGTGCCGGTCAGCGAGCGCTGGCCGACCACCGGGGTACCCGGGTCGTCGTACAGCCGGGACAAGGCGACGGTGGAGGAGATGCTCGACGGGATCGAGCGGAGCCATCCGGAGCTGCGCCTGGTGCGGATGCGTCCTGGTCTGATCTTCCAGCGGGAGGCCGGCACCGAGATCAGCCGCTACTTCCTCGGCCCGCTGGCACCGGTTCGGCTGCTGCGGTTCGGCCGGCTGCCGCTGGTGCCGACCAACCGGCGGCTGCGCATGCAGGTGGTGCACGCCGACGACGTGGCGGACGCGTACGCCCGGGCGATCATGGGTGACGCGCGTGGTGCGTTCAACGTCGCGTCGGACCCGGTGCTGACTCCGGAGCTGGTGGCCCGGCACTTCCACGGCTGGACGGTGCCGGTGGCCGCCCCGGTGCTGCGGGCCGCCGCGACGCTCACCTGGCGGGCCCGGCTGCAACCGGTCGACGCCGGCTGGATCGAGCTGGCGCTCAACGCGCCGCTGATGTCCAGCGAGCGGGCCGAGACCGAGCTCGGCTGGCGTCCGAGCGTCGACTCGGTCACCGCCCTGCGGGAACTCTTCGCCGGCATGGCCGAGCGCGCCGGAACCGAGAGCCCGCCCCTCGCCGTTCCCCCCAGCCTCCCGGCCGGCCAGGGCAACCCCTACTGACCCCGCCTCCGCCGCTGTTGACCAAGAGCTTCGCGTCGAGGAACCGCCTCGACGGTGACGCAAACTTCTTGATCAACGGGGAAGGGTCGACGGGTCAGCGGACGGTGGAGGCGGTGAAGGTGGGCTTGCCGGAGCCCAGGTAGAAGATGCCGGGGTGGTTTTCGAAGCCGCGGCTGGGGTTGCGACGCAGGGTCGAGTTCTCGACGCGCAGCGTGCCGGTGCGGTCGTTGCTGACGAAGAAGATCGCCCCGCCGCCCTCCCGGGCGTCGTTGTCCTCGACGACTGTGCCGGCGAGGCGTACGGAGAACGTGTTGCCGTCGCAGTAGATCGCCCCGCCGCTGCCGCCGCCAGGCGTGCCGGAGCGGGCCGGGTTGGCGCCCTCGCCGACCGCCTCGTTGTCCCGCAGCACGCTGTTGAGCACCACCCAGGACACCCCGATGCTGCTCAGCGCACCGCCGTTGGCGCAGGAACCGCCGGTGAAGGTGCTGTTGACCACGTACACCGGCTGGTCGTCGTGCTGGTCGAGCACCCGGATCGCCGCGCCGCCGAGGTCCGGGCCGGTCCGGTCGCAGCGGTTGTCGACGAAGCGCGAGTTGACCACCTTGAACCGGCCACCCCGGACGAAGATCGCCCCACCGCCACCACCGTCGGTGCGCTGGCCGGTGGCGTCGCCGTCGGCGAAGGTGAGGTTCTGCACGGTCAGGCGCGGGTGATCCTGGTCGTCGCAGTGCGAGGTGGTCCAGCCCTGCAACGCGTCGCAGGTGTTCATGTAGAGGATGCGCCGTCTGCCCTGCCCGCTGAGCGTGACCTTGCCGCCACCGTCGAGGACCACCTGCGGGCCGTTGGCGTTGCGTACCTTGGCGGTGGCGGTCATCCGGATGGTCACCGGGTCGGGACCGCAGTCGAAGGTGATGATGCCGCCGGCCGCGACCGCCCGGATGACGGCGGCGGACGTGCAACTGTCGGCGGTGCCGTTGCCGACGGTGCGGGTCGGCTTCGACGTGTCGACCGCCCGCCCGGCCGCCGGCACGGTCACCCGTCCGCTCGGGTTGCCGCTGTCGGGGGCGGCCCGGGACGCGCGGGACGGGGTAGGGCTGGCACTGGCACTCGGGCTGCTGCCCAGCCCGGTCTGAGCCGCCGGGGTGGTCTGCGCGCCCGGTGCCTGCCCCGCGCTCGGCGTCGCGGACGTGTCGCTCCCCGGGGCCTGCGCGCCGCGCGGGTCGGCGCTCGGCACGGACGGGCTGCACGCGGTGAGGGTGGCGATGGCGACGCCGCACGCGACCGCGACGATGGAGGGTCTGAGGCGCACTCCGTGATGCTAGGGCCTGTGTCAACGAACCTGGGCCCCGCCGTGGGCGCGAGGATCAGGCGCTCGGCACGTGGTGCAGGTGCCGCCGTCGGCGTAGCCGGACGGCGAAGACGGCCGCCACCGTCACGATCAGCAGCACGGTGACCACCAACCCGTGCAGGAAACCGCGGGTCAGGTAACCGTCGTCGGTGTGGTCCACCGCCCAGGTGGCGATCTCCCGGCTCGACCAGAACGGCGTCAGCTTCGCGCCCGCGTCGGCCGGGTCGAGCAGCATCTGCATCGCCACCACGGTGAGCAGCAGCAGCGTGCCCTCCAGCTCGCGGGGCAGCAGGACACCGATCACCATGCCGAACGGTGCGGCCACGGCCACGCAGCAGAGCATCGCCACGGCGATGCCGCCGTACCGCAGGTTGTTCGCGTCGATGACGGTGAGCAGGAAGAACGGCACCGAGATCGCCAGTCCGAGCGCCCACAGGCCGAGCATCCGGCCGAGGTAGAGGTGGTGCGGTCGGTAGCCGGCGAGCCGGAGCCGGGGTTCGAGTTCACGGGCCGCGCTGGTGGCGAAGAGCGCCGCCGTGCTGACCGCCCAGCTGATGCCGAGCAGCAGCGCACGCACGGACTGCCCGACGTAGGAGTCCCGCCGGATCAGCCAGAAGGTCAACGGCATCAACAGCAGGAGCAGGAGTACGCCCCGGCGGCGCGCCAGCTCGCGCAGCGTCATCTCGGCCACGGTGACCAGCCGGTTCACGAACGGCCTCCCTGGTGGGCGGGGGTCAGGTCGAGCACCAGGTCGACCCGGTCGAGCTGGTTGAGCAGGTGGGTCACCACGACGATGGCCCGTCCCTCGTCGCGCAGCCGGGTCAGCTGGTCCCAGAGGTTGACGTAGCTGCCCTGGTCGAAGCCCTGGTACGGCTCGTCGAGCAGCAGCACGTCCGGCTGCGTCAGGGTGGACATGGTGAGGTTCAGTTTCTGCCGCGTACCGCCGGAGAGGTGCCGGGCGGGCACGGCGTTCTCGGCGTCCCAGCCGAGCTGTCGGGCCGCCGCCCGGCCGGCCTGCCGGGCCGGCCCCCGTGCCACGCCCTGGCCGGCGCCCACCAGCACGAAATGCTCGTCGGGCAGCAGGAAGTCGGCGGTGCCGCCCTGCTGGGGGCAGTAGCCCAACCGGCCCGAGACGGTCACCTCCCCGGCGTCCGGCGAGACCAGGCCGGCACAGATCCGTAGGAAGGTGCTCTTGCCGCAGCCGTTCGCGCCGACCACCGCGGCGATCTGTCCGGCCCGTACGGTCAGTGACGCGTCGCGGAGCACCACGCGTCGGCCGTACCGCTTGGTTAGGCCCCGGGCGTGCAGCCGGACGGGGCCCGGGCGCGGGCCGGGTGCGGTGCCGATGCTCTCCACGATGGCGGCGGCGTACGCCTGTGGCGAGCCGAAGACCAGCCACGGGTCACCGCCGCCCTCGCGCAGGTGGGTGGCCGCTTCGGCGACCACGTGCCGGGCGGTGTCCCCGCCCACCCGGCGCTGGTACAGCTCGGCCGCGAACGCGCGCAGCCAGTCGTCGGCGTTCACCCGTCGACCCCCTTCGTGACGATGCCGGTCACCGGGGCCACGAACGCCAACCAGGCGTTGCCGCCGTGCCGCAGTGCCGCTCGCCCGTCGTCGGTGAGTTGGTAGTACTTGCGGGCCGGACCGGAGTCGCCCTCCCGCCACCGCGCGGTGACCAGCCCGGTGCGTTGCAGCCGTAGCAGCACCGGGTAGAGCGTGCCGCCCTGGATCGGACCGATGCCCGCGGCGTCGAGGGACTGGGCGAGCTGGTAGCCGTAGGACTCGCCGTCGCGCAGCAGGGCGAGTACGCAGAGGTCGAGCACCCCGCGCAGCCACTGCCCCCGACGGTCGGAATCCACAGTCCGAAACCCTAGTGCCGCTATCTAGATGGCACAACTACCTAGTGCGGTACGGCGGACCGACGGACCGGTGCCGGCGCACGTCAGCCGGTCACCACATCGGAGATCACCACGGTCACGTTGTCGGGCGCACCGGCCTGGTGGGCGAGCTTCACCAACTGTTCGCCGCACTGGTGGCGGTCGGCGTGCATGCCCAGCGTGGCGGCGATCGCGTCGTGGGCCACGTAGTCGGAGAGCCCGTCGCTGCACAGCAGCAGCCGGTCACCGGCGGCGACGGTCACCGCGCCCATCGTCGGCGGCGCGTCGGCGCCCTGCACCGCCCGGGTGACGAGCGAGCGTTGCGGGTGGTGGCGGGCCTGCTCGGGGGAGAGGGCACCCTGGTCGACGAGCGCCTGCACGAACGTGTCGTCCCGGGTCAGCTGGCGTAGTTGCCCGTCGCGGAGCAGGTAGCAGCGGGAGTCGCCGACCTGCGCCAGCACCAGCGTCTCCCCGGCCAGCAGGGCCGCGGTCAGCGTCGTACCCATGCCGTCGCGGGCCGGGTCGGCGGTGATCGCGGCGTGGATGCGCTGGTTGGCGGTGCTCACCACGGCACGCAGCGCCTCGGTGGCGGCGTCCGGCGCGGTCGGCGGGACCAGCTCGTCGAGGATCCGGATGACGATCTCGCTGGCCACCTCACCGGCGGGCAGGCCACCCATGCCGTCGGCCACCGCGACGAGGCGCTCGCCGGCGAGGGCGGAGTCCTCGTTGTTGGTCCGGACCAGACCGATGTCGTTGAGGATGGCCGAGCGGAGGATCAGCGTCATGGGACAAGCTTGCCAAGAAGACCCTTCCCGCGTCTCTACGCACTACTGCGTAGGGTTGAGGAATGTTGCCGGTGTCCATGGTCGGGCGTGCCGGTGAGCTGGCTGAGCTGGACCGGGCCTGGTCCAGCGTGGTCCCGGGCCGCCGCCGCTCCCCGGCCGTCGCGGTCGTCACCGGGGGACCGGGGGTGGGCAAGAGCCTGCTGGTCGCCGCCGCGCTGGACACCTTCTCCCCGCGACCGGCGGTGGTGCTCAACGGCGCCGCCCGGGTGCACAGCCCCGCCCCGTACGACTGGTTGGCCGCGGTGTTGAGCGGACGCGACACCGCCCGGCTCGACCTGCCGGCCGACGCGCTGGCCTGGCTGGCCCAGCAGCCCACCGCGCCGCGTGAGCGTTACGCCCCCGGCACCCTGCTCCGGCTGGCCGTGCGTACCGTCCGGGTGCTGGTCGGTGCCGGTCCGGCGGTGCTCGTGGTGGAGGACCTGCACGCCCTCGACCCGGCCAGCCTCAACCTGGTCGGCGAACTGGCCACCGCCGACGGACTGCCGGCCCTGCTGGTGGTGGCGACCAGGCCCGCCGCGCACGCGGTCTCACCGGAACTCGCCGGCCGCACCCTGGCCCGCCTCTGCGGGGTACGCGGCGTCGTGCGACAGCACCTCGGCCCGCTGCGCCCGGCCGAGGTCGCCGAGGTGCTGACCCAGGTGTACCCGGACCCGCGCCCCGAACTGGTGCACGAGGTCTGGCGGCGCACCGACGGCAACCCGTACGCGCTCACCGAACTGCTCGCCGCGTACGCCGGGCAGGATCCCGACACCCTGCTGGCCCCGGCCGGCTCGCCGGTGCTGGCCGAGTCCACGCCGCCCCCGTCCCGTCCGGCCGTGCCCGCCTCCCGGGCTGCCGTGCCGGAGTCCGCTCCCGGCCGGTCGACGCGCCGCCGTGCCGCGCCGGAGTCCGGATCCACCGACGGGCCGGCGGCCACGCTCCCGGTCTGCCTGACCGGCCGGGAGGCGGAGGTGCTCGACTGCCTGGTCGCCGGGATGTCCAACAAACAGGTGGCCCGCGCCCTGGGCATCTCGGTCCGCACGGTCACCGTGCACGTCTCCAACCTGCTTCGTAAGACCGGCACCGCCTCCCGCACCGAGGTGGCCCTCTAGGCGGTCCGTCAACATCCCACCCGCCACCGCGCCGATCATGAAGTTATTACCCCGGCAAGCGCTTACCCGCCGCAATAACTTCATGATCGACCAAGGGGTGGGGTGGGTCAGTCTTCTGGGGGGAGGGTGGCGGCGGGGGTGTTGAGGGTTACCTCGGTGGGGGTGACGGTGGAGATCTGGTCGGCGAGGACGTAGACGGCGCCGGTGGGTACCAGCTCGGTGGAGACCTTGAGGTAGCCGGTGCGTAGCAGTCGGGCGGCCAGGTCCGCCGGCACGTCCGGTTCCGCCACGGTCGCGGATTCGATCAGTTCGTCCAGGCTGCTCCCGGGGTCGGTGGTCGGTGCCTGCACGGTCACCGCGTTCGGGTCGCCGCGCTGCACGAGGTCCACGGTGCCCACGTCGACGCCGGCCGAGTCGACCACCCGCATGCCGGTGGTGACCCGCGAGAGGGTTGTCCGCTGATCGATGCCCTGCTGCTCCATCCCCGCGCGGTTCCCACCCTCCCCACCCCCTAAACCCACCCCACCCCCACCCACCCCCTGGCCCCACCCCCACCCTCACCCGGTTGATCAAGAAGTTTTGGTCGCCAGCGCCGCGAATCCCGACCAAAACTTCTTGATCAACGCGAGCGGGGGGTGGGGTGGGGTGGGGTGGGTGGGTTAGGGGGTTGGGGGGCGGGGGGTTAGTTCGCGCCAGGTGTCGGTGCCTTGGAGCAGTGCGCGGATGGTGTCCTCGGCCTCGTCGACGGTGTCGTACTCGTAGAACCGGGAGACGCCCTCGGCGCCGCCGGCGCGTTGCTCGACGAACCATCGGTCGGCATCCGCCCGAAGGAAGACGTCCCGCCGGGCCAGCCGCCCCCACTTCCCGTTCCACAGGTGTTTCCGCTGCTCCATGGCTCGGACTCTATCGAACATCTGTTCGACACAAGGCGGCCCCTGCGGGATTCCCGCAGGGGCCGATGTGCGGTTGCCGGATTCAGCGCGCGGCGGGCGGTTCGTCCCGTCGGCCGAGCACGTCGTCCAGGGCGCCGCGCTGCTGGGCGGGGGTGGTCCGGCCGGCGGCGACAAGTGCGTCCCGGATCTCGGTGAGCAGCTTGATCTCCTCGCTCGGCGCGGCCGGCGGCGGCTCCTCGCCCCGCTGGCGACGCTCCGCCAGCCGGTTCATCGGAAACACCACCAGGAAGTACAGCGCGGCGGCGGTGAGCAGGAACGTAATCGTCGCGTTGACGAAGGCGACCCAGTCGAAGGCGATGCCCCGGATCGTCGGCGCGCTGCCGGCGATGCCCTCGTCGCTGCCGGTGATGAGCAGCACGAAGACCCGGATCAGTGGCTCCAGGAAGGACTTGGTGAGCTGGGTGACCACGCCGGTGAAGGCGGCACCGATGACGACGCCGACCGCGAGGTCGATGACGTTGCCGCGCATGATGAAGTCTTTGAAGCCCTTGAGCATCCGTACTCCCGAGGTGTCCCGTCTATGTCGGGGACAACCTATGCCCCGGGCGGGGGCTCCAGAAAAGTGCCGGCCTCCCGGGCGGCCAGCTCCGGGTCGCCGGCCCGGATGGCGGCCACCAGCCGGGCGTGGTCGACGTGCCGGTCCGGCGTCAGCGCGTCGCCCATGGCCTGGGTGAGGGTGCTGCGCATCGCGGTGCCGACCGAGGCGTACAGCTCGGCGAGCATGGCGTTGTGGGCCGCCGCGACCACCGCGGTGTGCAGCGCGGCGTCGGCCGCCACGAACTCGGCGACCCGGCCGCCGCGCCAGGCCGCCTCGCGGGCGGCGAGCGCGTCGTCGAGGGCGGCCAGGTCCTCGGGGGTACGCCGCCGAGCGGCGAGTCGGGCGGCCTCCACCTCGAAGGCGCGGCGTACCTCGATCACCTCGGTCATCCGGTCGTCGGTGAGCCGGCGGGCCACCACCGGAGCGAGTTCGTCGGTGGAGAGGACGTAGGTGCCGGAGCCCTGACGGCATTCCAGCACCCCGGCGTGGGCCAGCGCGCGGACCGCCTCGCGGACCGTGTTGCGCCCCACGCCGAGGATCTCGACCAGTCGCGGTTCGGTGGGGATCCGGCCGCCCACCGGCCATTCGCCGTCCATGATCCGCTGCCGGAGCTGGGCGATCGTCTCCCGGACCCGCCGGCCGCGCGGCGGCACCGGGGTGGCATCGACTGCCGGTGGCACTGGTTACAACCTCTCGCCGAAATTCATCCCATGATTGTAGGTTCGAGGTCATGCCCCCGTCATCCCCTGCCGTCCCCGCCGTCCCGAGGAACCCGGTCACCCGCCAGGCCATCCCGACGGACGCGGTCACCCGCCAGGCCATCCCGACGGACGCGGTCACCCGCGAGGCCGCCCGGACTTGCCACGCGCGGGTGACGTTGGCCCGCCCGACGCATGCGGTCACCGGTCAGGGCGTCCCGACCCGCGAGGTGGCGACGACTGCGGGGTTGGCGGGCGCGGTCGGCCCGGCCGGCGGCGCGGCTCCGACCACGTCCCGGGTCAACCCGACATGGCTGGTGCTGGCCGGGATGCTGCTGGTGGCGCTCAACCTGCGGGCCGCCGTCACCAGCCTCGGCGCGCTGCTCGACGAGGTACGCGTCGGGCTGGCCCTCTCCGGGACGATGGCCGGACTCGTCACCACCCTGCCCACCATCGCGTTCGCCGGGCTCGGCGCGGCCACCCCGTGGCTGGTCCGCCGGTTCTCCCCGGCCCGGCTGCTGGTGCTGGCGATGCTGGCCCTCACCGTCGGGCAGGTGTTGCGGGCGGTCACCGGCTCCGCCGTGGTGTTCCTGGTCACCAGCGCGCTCGCGCTGGCCGGGATCGCGGTGGCGAACATCCTCCTGCCGATGCTCGTCAAGCAGCACTTCCCGCATCGCACCGGGCTGGTCACCGGGGCGTACACGATGGCGCTGACGGTGGGTACGACGGTGGCCGCCGCGTCCGCGGTGCCGGTGGCGCACGCCTTCGGCAGTTGGCGGGCCGGGCTGGGTGTCTGGGCCGGGCTGGCGGCGGTGGCCGTACTGCCGTGGCTGCCGGCGGCGCTGCGCGTCGGCACCGCCGCACGGCGCGGTGGCATCGCCGCCCGATCGGGTGTCCGACCGGGACGCACCCGGCTCGGCTGGGCGATGGCGGTCTATTTCGGGGCGCAGTCGCTGAGCGGTTACGCGATCATGGGCTGGTTGGCCCAGATGTTCCGGGACGCGGGTTTCCGCCCGCAGGACGCCGGGCTGCTGCTCGCCGGAGTGACCGCGCTCGGGGTGCCGATCGCGCTGCTGATGCCGACGCTCGCCGGCCGACTGGGCAGCCTGCGGCCGTTGGTCTTCGCGCTGACCGCCGCCTCCAGCCTGGCGTACCTGGGTCTGGCGTTCGCGCCGCGCGGCGGGGCGCTGGTGTGGGTGGTGCTGCTGGCGTTCGGGCAGGGTGCCTTCCCGCTCATCCTGGCCACCATCGGGCTGCGGGCCCGGACCGCCGACGGCACGGTGGCGCTGTCGGCCTTCGCGCAGAGCACGGGTTACGTCATCGCGGCGCTGGGGCCGCTGCTGGTCGGGATCCTGCACGACGCGACCGGGGGATGGCTGGCGCCGATCGGCTTCCTGCTGGTCGCCCTGGCCGTGCAGACCTGCGCGGGCGTGCTGATCGCTCGCCCCCGCTACATCGAGGACGAGCGTTGAGTCGTCACGGTCAGGAGGAGGCCGGCGTGGGATCGCCGGCGACCGCCTGCTCGACGGTGGGATACGTGTGCAGCACCTCGACCAGGCCACTCACCTCCAGGATCCGCAGCACGCCGCGCTGGGGCGCGGCGAGCCGGACCACGCCGCCGGCCTCGTCGCAGCTGTTCTTCGCGCGGACGAAGACCGACAGACCGGTAGAGTCGCAGAACGAGACGTCCGACAGGTCGAACACGAGGCGACTGCGCCCCTTGTCGAGCAGGTCGGTGATCTGGTCCTGCAACTGCGGTGCGGTGGCCATGTCCAACTCGCCCGCGACCGACACGACGACCACGTCACCGCGCTGTTCCGTGTGCACCGTCAAGGACATTCGCCAGACCTCCTGTTTATCGGTGGAACGGTATCCCACCGGGACCGTGGTGCGCAGAACGGGAGCAGTATCAGGTGGTCACCGTCATTCCGTTGCTCTGCGACAAGTAGTTCGTCGGGCCCCGGTGATAGAGTCCGGCCGGTCCAGGTCTAGGGGGTATTGCCATGGCGCTCAGCGCTGACGAGAGCGGCCGGTTGGGTGAGCTGCTGACCAGCCGGGCCGAGCTGGTCACCCAGCGGTGGACGGAGATCATCGCCGGGCAGTTGCGGGGCCGGCTCAGTCAGGCCGAACTGGTCCGGCAGGTGCAGGAGCTGCACCGCGCCGTGGTCGACGCCCTCAGCAAGGGCGCGGTGGACCTGAACGCCGAGGACGCCACCGAGCTGCGGGCCGTGCTCGCCGAGTTCTCCCGCGGCCAGGCCCGGCAGGGCTTCTCCGCCACCGAGACGGCCACCGGCGTGTTCGCTCTCAAGGAGGCGCTGCTCAGCGTTCTGGAGATCGACCAGGATGCGGCGACGCTGCGTGACTACGTCTCCTTCTCGGCGCTCGTCGACCAGATGGGCCTGTTCACCTTCGAGACCTTCGTCCGCACCCGGGAGAGCCTGATCGCCGACCAGGCCGAGCAACTGCTGGAGCTCTCCACTCCGGTGGTCAAGCTCTGGGAGGGCGTGGTGGCGGTGCCGCTGGTCGGCACGCTCGACTCGGCCCGCGCCCAGGTGGTGATGGAACGGCTGCTGCAGACCCTGGTCGACACCGGCTCGCCCTACGCGATCATCGACATCACCGGCGTACCGGCGGTGGACACGCAGGTGGCGCAGCACATCCTGAAGACAGTGGTGGCCGCCCGGCTGATGGGCGCCGACTGCATCATCTCCGGCATCCGGCCGCAGATCGCGCAGACCATCGTGGCGCTCGGCATCGAGTTCGGTGACATCGCCACCAAGGCGAGCCTCGCTGACGCGCTGCGGCACGTGCTGCGACTCACCGGGGTCGAGACGTCCCGCCGCCAGTCGCGTCGGGAGGCGTGATGGAGCGGGTGCCGATCCTCAAGATCGGCGAAATCCTGCTGGTCTCCATCCAGGTCGACATGTCCGACCAGACGGCGGTCGCCCTCCAGGAGGACCTGGCCGAGCGGATCGTCGCGACCGGTTGCCACGGCGTGATCATCGACATCACCGCGTTGGACATCGTCGACTCCTTCGTAGGTCGGATGCTCTCCACCATCGCCTCGATCTCCCGCGTGCTGGACGCGGAGACCGTGGTGGTGGGGATGCGCCCGGCCGTCGCCATCACCCTCGTCGAGCTGGGGCTGTCGCTCAACGGCATCCGGACCGCACTCAACGTCGAGCGGGGGATGGAACTCATCGCGATGGACCGGGCCGACGACCACGACGAGCCGGACGACGATCCGGTCCCAGAGCCGACGGCGTCACCGTGACGAGCGGGGTCGACCTGGGCCGCCCCCAGGCGCAGGCGGTCGACAGCGACGAGGATGTCGTACGCGTCCGTCAGCTGGTGCGTACCGTCGCCGTGGCGGTCCGGCTCTCCCTGGTCGACCAGACCAAGGTGGTCACCGCCGCCAGCGAACTCGCCCGCAACACGCTCGTCTACGGTGGCGGCGGGACGGTCGAGGTGACCGCCATCGACAACGGCCGGCGAGCCGGCATCAGGATCGTCTTCGCCGACTCCGGTCCCGGCATCGCCGACCTGGATCTCGCGTTGACCGACGGCTACACCACCGGTGGTGGCCTCGGCCTCGGCCTCAGCGGCGCCCGCCGACTCGTCGACGAGTTCGACATCCAGACCGCGCCCGGCCAGGGCACCCGGATCACGATCACCAAGTGGTCCCGGTGACCGTCGAGCCGGTCGCCGACCGGGGCACCTGGTTCCGGGTGGAGAACGGCAGCGCCGGCAGTGCCGTGCGGCGGGCCGCCGAGCGGCTGGGCGGCCAGTTGGGTCTGCCCGCCGGGCGGATCGCCGACCTGGCCATCGTGGCCGCCGAGCTGACCAGCAACCTCATCAAGCACGCCGACGACGGGCTGCTGCTGCTCCGACCGGTACGCCGCGAGCTGGACGCCGGCGTGGAGATGATCGCCGTCGACACCGGTCCGGGCATGGTCGACCTCGCCGACTCCGCCCGCGACGGGCACTCCACCGTCGGCACCCTGGGCATCGGTCTGGGCGCGATCGTCCGGCAGGCGAGCTGGTTCGACGCGTACTCGCGGCCGGGCCGGGGGACGGTCATCGCCGTACGGGTGTTCGCCGCCCCCGACCCGGCGGCGTCCTGGGTCGGCGGACTGACCCGGCCGTTGACCGGGGAGACGGTCAGCGGGGACGGCTACGCGGTCCGGATCGTGGGCGACCGCCGTCAGGTGCTGGTCACCGACGGACTGGGGCACGGGCCGCTGGCCGCGGCGGCCACCGACGCGGCGCTCGCCGCCTTCCGGGACGCCCCAGCGGACTCACCGGCGGAGGTGGTCGGTCACCTGCACCGGGCGATGTCGCACACCCGTGGTGCGGCCCTCGCCGTGGCCGAGCCGGATCCGGCGGCCGGCATGCTGCGCTACGCCGGGCTGGGCAACATCACCGGCGTGGTGGCCACCGGCGACGGCCGCCGTCGCGGCCTGGTCTCGCTGCCCGGCATCGCCGGGCACCAACGACCGGTGATCCGGCAGTACGACTATCCGTTCGAGGCGGGCAGCCTGCTGGTCATGCACACCGACGGCGTGGTCGACAGGTGGCGACTGGCCGACTACCCGGGTCTGGCCGGGCGGGCACCCCTGGTGGTGGCCGCCACCCTGCTACGCGACGCCGGCATCCGGCGCGACGACGCCGGGGTGCTGGTGGCGAGGTCCTGGTCATGACCACGACGCCGGTGCTGAGGATGGCGCTGCGGGTGGAGCAGGACATCTTCGTGGTCCGCCAGCGTGGCCGGGAGGTCGCCGCGGCGGTCGGTCTGGAGCATCAGGACCAGGTCCGGATCGCCACCGCGTTGAGCGAGGTCGCCCGGGACCTGCTGCGGGCGGTCGGCGGTGCCGACGTGGTCTTCGCCGTCGCCGAATCGCCGGACGGCCGTTGTCACCTGCACGTCGATCTCACTCCGGTGGCGCTCCTGCCAGGCGGGCGGTACGAGCCGGAATCGGGCGCGGTGGCACGCCTGGTGGACACATTGAGCGTGCTGACGGTTCAGGGGGTTACGGTCGTCAGGATGTCACGACGGGTTCCGGCCACCGCCCGGGCGCTCACCGACGAGCGCCTGGCGGAGCTGCGTGCCCAACTCGGCGAGAGCGCCCCGGGCACCGCCGAGGAGGAACTCGCCACCCAGAACCTCCAACTGATCAACGCCCTGGACGAGGTGCGCAACCAGCGCGACGAGCTGGCCCGGCTCAACGAGGAACTGGAACAGACCAACCAGGGCGTGATGGCGCTCTACCAGCAGCTCACCGACGAGTTGGAGGCGACCAACCAGGGCGTGGTGGCGCTCTACGCGGAGCTGGACGAGAAGTCGGCGCAGTTGCGCGCGGCCAGCGAGTCGAAGAGCCGGTTCCTGGCCAACGTCAGCCACGAGCTGCGGGCACCGGTGACCGCGATCATCGGGCTGGCCCGCCTGCTCGGCGACTCCGCGTCCGACCCGCTGACCACTGAGCAGGAACGCCAGGTCGGCCTCATCCGTGCCTCGGCGTCGGATCTGCTCACGTTGGTGAACGAGCTGCTCGACCTGGCCAAGGCGGAGTCGGGGCGGATCGAGCCGGAGTGGTCCGAGGTGGACCTGCGGGCCGTCTTCGGCCAGTTGCGCGGCACGCTGCGGGCGTTGCCGGCCGCCGACGGCGTCGCCCTGGTCGTGGAGGAGCCGGCCACGCCGGCCACGGTGCGTTCCGACGAGGTGCTGCTCGCCCAGGTGCTGCGCAACCTGCTGCACAACGGCCTGAAGTTCACCACCGCGGGCGAGGTCCGGCTGCGGGCCGAGCGGCACGGTGACGGTTGGCGGCTGACCGTCTCCGACACCGGACCGGGTATCCCGCCGGAGCTGCAAGACCGGGTGTTCGAGGAGTTCTACCAGGCGCCCGGCCCGACCCGGGTCGGCGGCACCGGCCTCGGCCTGCCGTACGCCCGGCGGCTGGTGAACCTGCTCGGCGGCACTCTCGACCTGGCCAGTGAGCCGGGTCGCGGCAGCACCTTCACGGTGCGGCTGCCCACGGACGGGACGTGACGTGGACGGCGCGGCGACAGTGCTGGTGGTCGACGACAGTCGCACCAAGCGCTACCTCCTGGTGAACTGGCTGACCCGGGCCGGCTTCACGGTGCTGGAGGCGGAAACGGGTGGCGAGGCGCTCAGCCGGGTCGGAGTGGACCCGATCGACCTGGTCGTGCTCGACGTCCGGCTGCCGGACCTCAGCGGTTTTGAGGTGTGCGAGCGGATCAAGTCGGCGCACCCGGCGTTGCCGGTGATCCACGTGTCCGCGCACGCGATCGACACGAACGACCGGACCCAGGGCCTGACCCGGGGCGCGGACGCCTACCTGGCCGAGCCGATCGAACCGGAGGAACTGGTCGCCACCGCCCAGTCGGTGCTGCGGTACTACCAGGCCCGGCAGCGGGCCGAGCTGCTCGCCGAGCGGCTCACCGGGCTGGCGGACACGAGCGTGGCGGTGCACGCCGCGCCGAGCTTCACCAAGCTGCTGCAGGCGGCCGCGTCCGGCGCCGCGAAGATCTTCAAGAGCCCCGCCGCGGTGGTCGCCGAGACCTTCGACGGGGACTGCCTCGCCGGGATCTGCGCCGGGCCCGGTGCCGAGCCCCGCGTGGTGCCCTGGATCGTCGACGACACCGGGGTGCCCACCGGCGCCACCGTCGTGGTGCAGGAGCCGGACGGTTGGTCGCTTGTCGACTGGCCGGCCGGCGACACCGTCACCGTCGCCGCCGCCCGGCTGCGCGAGGACCGCGCGCCGCTCTACGTCGTGGTACCCACCGCGACGCAGACCGCGCGTACCCCGGTGCTGGTCCAGCTCGCCCAGGCGGTGGCCTCCGCCGTGGAGGCGCAACGCTCCTTCGACGAGGAGCACCGGATCGCGGTGACGTTGCAACGCAGCCTGCTGCCCCGGCAGATCCCACGGATCACCGGCCTCGACCTGGCCGTGCGCTACGAGCCGGCCAGTGCCCAGACCGAGGTGGGCGGTGACTTCTACGAACTGGTGATGCTCGACGGTCACCTGCTGCTGGCCATCGGGGACGTGGCCGGTCACTCCCTGCACGCCGCCACCATCATGGCCGAGCTGCGACACGCGCTGCGGGCGTACGCGGTGGAGGGGCACCAGCCGGGTGAGATCCTGCACCGGGTCAACGAGCTGATGCGTACGCTGCTGCCCGACGAGCTGGCGACGATCTGCGTGCTGCTGCTGGAACCGACCACCGGTCACGTCCGGCTGGCCAGCGCCGGTCACCTGCCGCCGTTGATCGTGCAGGACGGCAAGGCCGAGTACGTGCAGCACGCCGCGCCGCTGCTCGGGGTGCGCGCGCCCCGCCCCGCCGATCTGGAGTTCGTGCTGCCGGCCGGTGCGACGATGGTCTTCTACACCGACGGTCTGATCGAACGACGGGACGCCACCATCGACGAGGGCCTTACCGCCCTTTCGGCGTGCGCCAGCCAGGTCGACGACGACCTCGACCGGTTCTGCGAGCGACTGCTCGTCGAACTGGCCCCGGACGAGATCCAGGACGACGTGGCCGTGGTCGCTCTCCGCCGCCGCTGAGGTGCTGGGCGGCACCCCCTCTCGACGCCAGCAACCGACCTACCGGCGGCGCTGGGCGTACGCGGCCGGGGAGACGCCGGTCGTCGCGGTGAAGTCGCGCACCAGGTGGGCCTGATCGCTGTAGCCGAGTTCGACGGCGAGCCCGGCCCAGTCGAGCCCGTCCGCCGCCCGCTCGATCGCCTCGTGCAGCCGGTAGCGGCGGATCACCCACTTGGGACCGACTCCGACGTGGGTGAGGAAGAGCCGCTGCAACCGGCGGACGGACACCGCGTGCGCGCGGGCGAACTCGTCGACCCGGCGTACGTTCCGGTCGGTCCGGATCGTCTCGACCAGGCGCATCACCTCGTCGTTCACCGGATCCGGTCGGGGTGCCCAGCCGGTCAGCAGGGTGTCCAGCGCCTGGCCGCGTTCGGCGTCCGTGCCGGCGCAGACCGGGGTCACGTCGAGGTCTGCCCGGTCGGCGAGTGGACGTCGCCGGTCGGTCAGCTCGGTGACCGACCGCCGCCAGAACGGATGGAACCCGCCGGGCCGGAACTGCACTCCGCTGACCCGCCCGGCGCCGGTCAGGGTGATCGAGAAGAGTTCGGTGCCGACGCCGGCGACCTCCGCGCGCTCCGGGCCGTCACCGTCGCGCTGGAACACCACGTTGACCGCCGGGTGCGGGACGATCCGCTGCTCGAACGGTTCGGTGAGGTCCCAGTCGACCAGCCAGTAGTGCTCCACCCAGTGGCGTAACGGAACCGCGGGCAGGTGCCGTCGGAACCGCACCCGCCGCCTCAACCGGGCCGGGTCGAGGATCCCCCGGTGATCTGCGCGCGGCTGTCGCATTTGTTCAAGACCACCCTCATACGCTGGCCCTATGGCCACTCACACTAGCGACCTGCTGGCGGCCGCGGCGCCGGGAACCGTGGCGGTGCTTCGGCAGATCACCGATGACCAGCTCGACCTGCCGACTCCCTGTCGGGACTATCGGGTCCGTGACCTGATCAACCACCTGTACGAGGTGGTGGTCAACTTCCAGACCCTCGCCCGTCGCTCGCCGGTGACCTGGGTCGACAAGCCCGACCACCTCACCGAGGGTTGGCGCGACCGGTTCGCGGCCGAGACCCGCCGACTGGTCGAGGCGTGGTCGGACCCGGCCAGCGAGCAGGGCGTCTCGCCGGGGATGGGGATGCCGCAGCCGATGGTGGGTGCGATGGCGCTGCTCGACCTGACCGTGCACGGCTGGGACCTCGCGGTCGCCACAGGTCAGCCGTACGGGGCGGCGGCCGAGGTGCTGCCCGCGCTGCACGAGTTGACCGGCCAGCTCGGTCCGACTGCGCGGCAGATGGGCGTGTTCGCCGAGGCGGTGCCGGTCGAGGCTGGCCCGCCGGACCTGCCTCGGCTGCTCGGCGTGACCGGCCGCGACCCGGCCTGGTCCCCGGTCGACTGAACGGCGACCCGCCCGCAACGACCTTGACGCCACTATTCACTCAGTGAATAGTGGCGTGGTGTCCACACCGCACCTGCTGTTGGGTCTGCTCGCCACCGGCACCATGCACGGTTACGAGTTGAAGCGGGCCCACGACACGCGGCTGCCGCAGGCCCGCCCGTTGGCGTTCGGGCAGGTCTACGCCACGCTGGGTCGGCTGCTGCGGGACGGGTTGGTGGCGTCCACCGGCCCGGAGCGCCTCGCCGGCCCGGACCGGACGGCGTACACGCTCACCGAGCAGGGGCGGGCCACGCTGGACCGGTGGCTCAGCAGCGTCGAGCCACCGATGCCGTACGTGAACAGTCCGCTGTTCGCGAAGGTCGTGGTGGCGCTGCTGGTGGCCGACGTGGACCGGGCGCGGGCGTACCTCGTCGCGCAGCGGCGTGCCCACACCGAGCGGCTGCGTGAGCTGACCGCACTGAAGACGGCCCGGTCGGCCAGCGTCGACGACGTCGTGGCGGCCGACTTCGCCATCGCCCATCTCGACGCCGACCTGCGGTGGTTGCACACCACCCTGGACCGGGTCGCCGACTGGCACCGGGAGGTGCACTCGTGACGCTACTTCAGGCTCGCGGTCTGGTGAAGTCGTACGGACCCACACCCGCGCTGCGGGGCATCACCCTCGACATCGACGAGGGGGAGATCGTCGCGGTGACCGGGCCGAGCGGCTGCGGCAAGTCCACCCTGCTGCACTGCCTCGCCGGCATCCTGCGGCCGGACGCCGGTGAGGTGAACTGGCGGGGGCACCGGCTGGACACCTGGTCCGAGGCGGCCCGGTCCCGGCTGCGGCGTACCGAATTCGGGGTGCTGTTCCAGTTCGGTCAGCTCGTCGCCGAGCTGACCGCGGCGGAGAACGTCGCCCTTCCGTTGTTGCTCGCCGGCACGGGGCGGCGAGCGGCACGGACGGCGGCGCTCACCTGGCTGGCACGGCTGGGTGTGGCGGAGTGCGCCGACGTGCGCCCCGGTGAGATGTCCGGTGGTCAGCAGCAGCGCTGCGCCACCGCCCGGGCACTGGTCACCGAACCACGGGTGCTCTTCGCCGACGAGCCGACCGGTGCGTTGGACACCCTCGCCGGGGAGCAGGTGCTCACCCAACTGGTCCGGCTGGCCCGGGAGCAGCACACCAGCGTCGTCCTGGTCACCCACGAGCCACGGATCGCCGCGTACGCCGATCGTGAGGTGGCCCTGCGCGACGGCGTGATCGACCACACCGGCCTGGGCCTCGACGCGCCGCTCGCCGGCGGCTCCCGGTGAGCCTCGCGACCCTGACCAGGCTGGCGCTGGCCGGCAACCGCACCGACGCCGCCCGGGTGGCGTTGACCGCGCTGAGCGCCATGCTGGCCAGCCTGGCCGGGTTCGCCGCCCTGACGATGCTGGCCATCCCCAGGCCACCGGGTGACCCGTGGCAGCAGTCCGAGCAGTACGTCAGCGCGCTGCTGCGCGAGCCGGGGCTGCGCGGCGGGACGGCGTTCGCGCTGGTGCTGCTGACCATCCCGGTACTCGCCCTGGCCGGGCAGAGCGCCCGGCTGGGTGCGCCGGCGCGGGACCGTCGGCTCGCCGCGCTCCGGCTGGCCGGTGCGACCCCCGGCCAGGTGACCCGGGTGGCGATGCTGGAGACCGGGCTCGCCGGCCTGGTCGGCACCTTCGTCGGACTGGCCGGCTACCTCGTCGGGCGGTCGGTGCTGCACCGTCCCGACGCCAACGGCCAGTTGGCCCTGCCCACGGACGTGCTGCCGCCGGTGCCGGCGATGGCGATCGTGGTGCTCGGCCTGCCGCTGCTCGCCGCGGCGGCCACCGTCGTCCTGCTGGGTCGGGTCGCCACCACGCCGCTCGGCGTGGTCCGCCGGGCCGGTCGCACCGGGTCGCCCCGGCCGTGGCCGGCGCTGCTCATCGGGCTCGGCGTGCTGGCGGCGGCGATGGTCGAACCGATCCAGTGGGCGTTGCGGGGCGCCGCCGTCGAATGGCTGGCCCTCGTCGTGCTGCTCGGCATCTTCGGTGCGGTGATGGGGGTGATCTTCGGGACCGCTTGGATCTCGCATCTGGCCGGGCGGACGCTGCACCGTCACGCCCGGCGTCCGGCCGCCCTGCTGGCGGCCCGCCGGCTGACCGACGACCCCTGGGCCAGCAGCCGTACCTTCGCCGCCCTGCTGGCTGCTCTGATCATCGCTGGCGGCGCGGCGGCCTTCCGAGCCTCGTTCCAGCTCAGGGCCGAACTGGAACAGGAGCAGAACCGGTTGGCCGGCTTCGGTGGCGACGGCTCGTACGACTCCTTCTACCTGAACACCATGGATCTGGTCGACCTCGCCGTGGCCGTGGCGGTGGCCATCGCCGCCACCGGTCTGCTCGTCACGCTGGTGGAGGGGATCGTCTCCCGTCGCCGGACCTACGCCGCCCTGGTGGCGACCGGCGTGCCCCGGGCCACCATCGGCACCTCGATCGCCTGGCAGATCCTGGCCCCCGTGGTGCCGGCCGTGCTGATCGCGCTCGGCGCCGGGTACGCCATCGGTCGACTGCTCACCGGCGACCTCAGCCAGGACGGTCGGACGCCCGACGTACCGCTGGAGCAGTTGGCGGTGCAGGGTGCTGGTGCCATCGTCGCGGTGCTGGTCGTGATCGGGCTGGGACTGCTGTTCCTGCGGTCCGCCACCGAGGTGACGGAACTGCGGGCCGGCTAGACCCGGCGCCGGGAACGCCGGCCGGGGCAGCACCGACGGTCCCGGGCACCGCGCTGGCGGTCAGGTGGGAGCGGCCCGCAGGTAGGTCAGCGTCGCCAACACCCGGCGGTTGGTGTCGTCGTCCGGCGGCAGGCCCAGCTTGGCCAGGATGTTGCCGATGTGCTTGCCGACCGCCGCCTCGGTGACGTGCAGGCGGCCGGCGATCGCCGCGTTGGACCGCCCCTCGGCGACCAGCACCAGCACCTCCCGCTCGCGGGCGGAGAGGTTGGCGAGCGGATCGCGGGGGCGGTGCAGCAACCGGCGCACCACGTCCGGATCGACCACCGTGCCGCCGCCGACGACGGTACGCAGGTTCTCGACGAACTCGGTGACCTCGGCGACCCGGTCCTTGAGCAGGTAGCCGACCCGCCGACCGTCGGCGCTGTCGAGCAGCGCGGAGGCGTACTCGGGCTGCACGTGCTGGCTGAGCACCACCACGGCCAGACCGGGCTGCTCGGCGCGCAGGTCCACCGCCGCCCGTAACCCGTCGTCGCGGTGCCGGGGCGGCATCCGGATGTCGGTCACCACCAGGTCCGGCCGGTGCGTCCGGACGGCGTCCACCAGCGCGGCAGCGGTACCGACGGCGTCGAGCACGTCGAAGCCGAAGCGGGCGAGCAGGGCCACCAGTCCCTCCCGCAGCAGCACCTCGTCCTCGGCGAGCACGACCCGGGTCACGCCTCGCACGGTAGCTCCACCCGGACGACCGTGGGACCGCCCGCCGGGCTGGCCAGCAGCAGCCGGCCCTCGGCGGCGGCCACCCGGTCGGCGAGCCCGGTCAACCCGGTGCCCCGTGCCGGGTCCGCGCCGCCCCGGCCGTCGTCGCTGACCTCGACGACCAGCTTGGTGCCGGTGTCGGTGAGCCGGACCTCGGCGCGGGTCGCCCCGGCGTGCCGGGCGACGTTGCCGAGGGCCTCCGACACCACGAAGTAGGCGGTGGCCTCGACCGTCTCCGGCACCGCGCGGCGCAGGTCGGCGTGCACCTCGACGGGGATGGTGGCCTCGTCGGCGAGTTCCCGGACCGCACCGGCCAGCCCCAGGTCGGTGAGGCTCTGCGGACGGATGCCCTGGACGATCTGCCGGAGCAGCACCATCAGTCCCTTCGCCTGCTCGTGCGCCACGGCGAGCGGCCGGGCGGCCGGCGAGTCCTCCGGTACGTCCAACCGGGCCAGACCGATCTGCAGGCTGAGGCTGGTCAGCCGGGGGTGCGCGCCGTCGTGCAGGTCACGTTCGATGCGCCGGCGCTCCGCCTCGTACGCGTCGACCAACCGGGCCCGCGACCGGGTCACCTCGCGCAGCGCGAGGCCGTCCGGAGCGCCCCGCAGCAGCCATCGCGCGACGGTGCCCTGCGCCATGGCGAGGGCCCCGACCGCGTACCAGAGGACCGGCACGAGCAGCACCCCGACGATCGCGTGCGGTACCGCCTCGGCCGCCGTGTCCGGGGTGGCCCAGAGCAGCGCCACCTCGTCGCCGTTGGCGACCAGGAAGGGGCTGACGATCAGCACGGCGGCCAACAGCACCACTATGGCGAACAGCCAGTACACGGCCGGGACCAGGCCGCCGAGGACGAACAGGTAGGCGGCCTCCCGCCAGGCGGTGCCGGTGGTGTAGCGGGCGGCGAGACCACGCCACGGCACCGCGGGTACCGGCCGATTGTCGACCAGGCCGAGCCGGTGCCGTTCGAACGCCGCCACCGGCACGCTGAGCAGCGGTGCCAGCGCCACGATGAGCAGTGCGCCGCCGGTCAGGAAGACGGTGAGTGCCAGCGGCATCGGTCGGCCCTGCCGTGCCCCGTTCGTGGCGGCGACAAGTGGTGCCAGCAGGACGAGCAGCCCGAGGGAGAGCACACCGGCCAGCGGCACGCTGGTCACCAGGTACGCCAGGGCGCGCCACGGCCAGCCGGTGAGCGGGTAGCGGGGCCGCCGCAGGGCCTGGGCGAGGTGGGTCGGCGCGGCTGAGGTCATGCCGCCGACGCTAGTGATCCGAGCCGGACGGCCCCAGCCCGCTGGACCCCGTGTCCCGGGTATGGCCAGCACTACCTCGTTCCTCGGCGCAGCGGTAGTGCGTCCGCGCCACCGCATCGACTGAAGTGGACGCATGCCTGTGCACCGTCTGGGTTCCTACGCCCTGCTGCTCGCCGCGCCGCTGTTCGCCGCCGGGATCGCGGTGACCGCCCGGGGCTGGCGGCAGCCGCCGTACGACTGGCGTACCCACAACTTCAGTGACCTCGGGAACGTCACCTGTGGCGTCTGGGACACCAGCCGGCCGCGTCCGGTCTGCTCGCCGTGGCACCCGCTGATGAACGGCACGATGATCGCCACCGGGCTGCTCATCGTCGCCGGCCTGCTGCTCAGTTGGTCGATGCTCGGCCGTGGTGCGGCCGTACGGGCCGTGCAGCTCGCGGCGCTGACCGCGGCCGGCGGGTACGTGCTGGCCGGCGTCCACCCGGCGGACGTCGACGAGAACCTGCACTTCCTGGCCGCGTTGCTGGTGTTCGGTGCGGGCAACGGCGCGCTGCTGCTCGCGGCGCTGCCCCAGCGGTCAGCGGTGCTCGGTCCGGCCCGTCGGGTCAACCTCCTGCTCGGCCTGACCGGGGTCGCCGGAACCCTGCTCTTTCTCGGGCAGGTTGATCTCGGCTTCGGTGTCGGCGGGATGGAACGGGTGGCCGTGCTGCCGTTCCTGCTCTGGACGGTGGTGATCGGCAGCGGACTCGGTCCCCGTCCCGAGGCGGAGCAGACGGCCCGGCCTGATGCCCCGGCGACGCGGTCGCGTCGCTGAGACACCAGGCCGGTCGACGCCTCAGGCGCGGCCGAGGCGGTCCAGGGTCCAGGCGTTGATGAACGCCTCCTCCCGCCAGGCGTCGTAGCGCCCGCTCGGCCCGCCGTGACCCGCCTCCATCTCGGTCTTGAGCAGGTAGTCACCCTGCGGCGCGACCGCCCGCAGCCGCGCGATCCACTTCGCCGGCTCGTGGTAGAGCACCCGGGTGTCGTTGAGGCTGGTCATCGCGAGGATCGCGGGATAGTCCAGCGGCGCGACGTTCTCGTACGGCGTGTACGACTTCATGTACGCGTACACCTCCGGGTCGGCCAGCGGGTTGCCCCACTCCTCCCACTCGGTGACGGTCAGCGGCAGCGACGGGTCCAGGATCGTGTTGAGCGCGTCCACGAACGGCACCTGCGCGACGATGCCGGCGAAGGCGTCCGGTGCCAGGTTCGCCACCGCGCCCATCAGCAGCCCGCCCGCCGAGCCGCCCCGGGCGACCAGCCGGTCCGGCGCCGTCCAGCCGGCCTTGGCCAGGTGCCGGGCACAGGCCACGAAGTCGGTGAAGGTGTTCTTCTTGGCGAGCATCTTGCCGTGGTCGTACCACCGGCGACCCATCTCGCCACCGCCCCGGATGTGTGCCACCGCGAAGATCACCCCACGGTCCAGCAGGGACAGCCGGCCGACCGAGAACCACGGGTCCATGCTCGCCTCGTACGAGCCGTAGCCGTAGATGACGCAGGGCGCCGAACCGTCCCGGGGGGTGCCGCGCCGGTAGACCAGGGAGATCGGCACCTTGGTGCCGTCGTCGGCGAGCGCCCAGTCGCGCTGCTGCTCGTAGTCCTCCGAGCGGTACACCTGACCGTCCGGCCCGGGCAGCACCGGTCGCTGGCGCAGCAGCGTCATCTCGCGGGTGACCAGGTCGTAGTCGTACACCGAGTCGGGCGTGACCAGCGAGGTGTAGCGCAGGCGCAGCCGCCCGGTGCGGTACTCGGGGTTGGCGTCCAGGCCGACCGTGTGCAGCGGCTCCGGGAACTCGATGTCGTGGGCGTCGCCGCCGCCGACGGGCAGCACCCGCAGCCCGGTCAGTCCGTTGCTGCGTACCGAGACGACCAGGTGGTCGGCGAAGGCGTCGACCGACTCCAGTCGGGTGCCCGGGGAGTGCTCGATCAGCGGCACCCAGTCGCCCGGCGCGTCGGCCGAGGTGTACGCGAGGGCGAAGTCCTCGGCGTCGTCGTTGTGCAGGATCAGGAACCGGTGGCCGTGGTGCTCCACCGAGTACTCGACACCCTGGCGGCGGGGCGCGATCACCGCGGGCTCGCCCGTCGGGTTGCCGGCCGGGATCACCCGCACCTCGCTGGTCAGCTTGCTGGCGATGTCGATGAGGACGAACCGCTCCGAGCGGGTCAGCTCCACCCCCACCCAGAACCGCTCGTCGTCCTCGGCGTGCACCACCACGTCGTCGGCGGCGGCGGTGCCGATCACGTGTCGCCAGACCCGGTTGGGGCGCCACGCCTCGTCCACGGTGACGTAGAACAGCACCGAGGCGTCGGCGGACCACGCGGTGCCGTAGAAGGTGCCGGGGATCTCGTCGGGCAGCAGCTCACCGGTGCTCAGGTCCTTGACCCGCAGGGTGAACCGTTCGTCGCCGGAGAAGTCGGTGGAGTAGGCCAGGTAGCGTCCGTCGGGGCTGACGTCGAAGGCACCGAGCGAGAAGAAGTCGCGTCCCTCGGCCAGTTGGTTGCCGTCCAGCAGCACCTGCTCGCCGTCCAGGGGAGCACCGTCGGTGCTGATCGGCGGGGTGGTCTCGTCGGGGTGGACCGCCCGGCGGCAGTGCACGCCGTACTGCTGGCCCTGGACCGTGCGGGTGTAGTACCAGTGCTGGCCCTTGCGGGTCGGCACGGACAGGTCGGTTTCCTGGGTCCGTCGCCGGATCTCCTCGAACAACTCCGTACGCAGCCCGGACAGGTGCGCCGTCCGGGCCTCGGTCCAGGCGTTCTCGGCGTTCAGATACTTGATCGTTTCCGGATCGTCCTTGGTGGCGAGCCAGGCGTACTCGTCGACGACGGTGTCGCCGTGGTGGACACGTTCGGTCGGCACCCGCCTGGCCGCGGGAACGGGGGTCTCGGTGGTCACGGCGTCACGTTACCGGCCGTAGCGACATGTGGCGCGGCGCAATTCCACCTCCGATCGTTCGAACACATGTACGATCGCCGGCATGGTGCCACCCCCTCCCGCCGGTGCGTCCGGTGTCCGCGACATCACCCGCCGACTGACCGAGATCTGCGGTCCGCGCTTCGCCCGCCTCGCCGGCCCCGCCGACGAGGTGGCCGGCAGCACCGCCCGCTGGGTGGCGGTGCCCGGCGGTCCGCACGCCGCGGCGCAGGTGCTCCGGCTGGCCGCCCGGCACGACCTGAGCGTGGTGCCCCGAGGGGCCGGCACCAAGATCGACTGGGGTGCGCCGCCCGAGCGGGTCGACATCATGCTGGACACCGGGAGACTGGCCGGCATCGGGCACCAGGCCCCGGATCACGGCACGGCCGAGATCGGTGCCGGTACGCCGCTGCGCGCGGTCCAGGCCATCCTGGAGCGCACCGGCCGGCGGCTGGCGTTGGACACTCCCTCGCCGGGCGCCACCCTCGGCGGGGTGCTGGCGGCGGACGAGGCCGGCCCGCTGCGGCACCGGCACGGCACCGCCTGCGACCAACTCGTCGGCCTGCGCTACCTGGCCGCCGACGGTGAGCTGGCCGAGGCGGGTGGTGGAGCGGCCGGGCTGGCCGAGGCGCGGCTGCTGTGCGGCTCGGAGGGCGCGCTCGGCGTGCTGGTCGGCGCGACGCTGCGGGTGCAGGCGGTGCCGGCCGCGCGGGTGTGGGTGACCCGACCGGTGTGGACCCCACTGGAGGTGCACGACCTGATCCAGGCGGTGCTCGCCGCCCGGCTCGACCCGGCCGCGATCGAGCTGGACCTGCCGGTCGGCACCGGCTGCCGGCCCCGGCGGGACCGCCGCGCCGAGTCGATGGCGCTGCACCCGTCGATGACCGGGCGCGTGCCGACCGGCCCGGCGGGCACCGGCTCGCTCGTGGTGCTGCTCGAGGGTGGCCCTGCCGAGGTGGCGGAGCGGACCGACCGGCTGGTCGGTCTCCTCGGCTCCCGCGCGACGGTCGCCCGCGCGGCACCCCCGTGGTGGCGCAGCTATCCCTTCGCCCCCGGCGACACGGCACTGCGACTGGAGGTGCCGATGACCGACCTGCACGCCGCCGTCTACGCCCTGCGTGACGCCGCCGGCGGCCCGGTGCCGGTACGCGGCTCGGCCGGGCTCGGCGTGGTGCACGCCGCCCTGCCCGGGGCGATGGCCCCGAGCCGGGTCGCGTCGATCCTGGCCGCGGTGCGTGGCGTGCTGCTCGCCCGACAGGGCCGGTGCGTGGTGCTCGCCGCCCCGCCGGCCGTCCGCCGCACCGTCGACCTGTGGGGCGAGCGCGCCGACCTGGCCCACCTACGCGCCGTCAAGCAACACCTGGACCCCACCCACCGCCTCGCCCCCGGCCGCCTCCCCGGCGGCCTCTGACCCCCCACCCCTAACCCACCCCCGCCCCCAGTCCGCCGCGCCCCGAGTCCGCACCCGCCCCCGGCCCGCGCCGATCTTGCACTTTTGGTCGCCGAAATGCCTCTCTTGTCGGCTATGCCCCGACAAGAACTGCAAGATCGCGGGCGTGGCGTGGCGTGGCGTGGCGTGCGTGGCGTGGCGTGGGGTGTGGGGTTGTTAGGCGGTGTCGTTGCGGAGGACGAGGATGGCGATGTCGTCGCGGGGTTCCTCGACCGAGAAGTTGATCGCGGTCGCGCGCAGCCGAGCCGCCACCACGTCCGCCGAGTAGCCGGCCAGCGGCGCGGCGGCGTCGCGCAGCCGCCCGGTGCCGAACAGCTCCCGGCCCCGGCGACGCTCGGTCACCCCGTCGGTGTAGAAGACCAGGCAGTCGCCCGGCTCGAGACTGAGCTGCGCGGTGGGCGAGGTGATCGCGTCGAGCAGCCCGAGGGCGGTGCCACCGGTGCCGACGAAGGCGGCCGGGCCGCCGCTGGAGCGCAGCAGCACCGGCCGGTCGTGCCCGGCCAGGTGCAGCCCGACGTCGAGCCGGTCGCCCTCGCCCGGCCCGACCGCCGCCAACGCCAGCGTGCAGTAGCGGCCGGCACCCCGCTCGACGAGCGTCTCGTTGAGCCGGGCCAGCACCTCGGGCAGCGGCTTGCCGTCGCCGGCCAGCACCCGGATCACGTCCCGCACCAGCCCGGTGACCGCCGCCGCCTGCACGCCCTTGCCGGAGACGTCGCCGATCACCACCAGCCAGCGCCCGTCCGGCAGCGGCACCACGTCGTAGAAGTCGCCACCGACGTCGACGTCTCCGCCGGTCGGCACGTACTCGGCGGCGAAGCCGATGCCCTCGACCACCGGCAGGACCGGCGGCAGCAACGACTGTTGCAGGGTCTGGGCGACCCGGCGGCGCTCGGCGTGGATGCGGGCGTTCTCGATGGCGAGCGCGGCCCGCCGGGCCACGTCCTCCAGCACGGCGATCTCGTCCGGGTCCTGCCGGTGCCGCTGGTGGCGTCCGACCGCCAGCGTGCCGAGGCGCTGCCCACGGGCGATCAACGGTACGGCGAAGCCCTCCATCGGCGCACCGAGCGGGGTACGGGTGCCGTTGCGGCTGGCCTCACGCAGCCGGGCCGGGACGGAATCCGGGCCGGCCTCGCGGAGCGCGGCGTGCAGTTGCGGCAGCATCGACTCGTCGGCGTGGCTGGCCGCCGCGAGCCGGAGCCGGCCCCACTCGTCGGTGGTGTGCACCGCGCACCACTGGCCGAGCCGGGGCACCACCAGCTGCGGGATGAGCGCCATGGTCAGCTCCACGTCGAGCGACTGGGCGAGCAGCTCGCTGGCCTCGGCGAGGAAGGTCAGCCAGGCCTGCCGGCGTACGTCCGCCCGGCGCAGCCTGTCGTTCTCCAGGTGCAGCGAGAGCCGCTCGGCGGTCAGCACCGCCAACGGCTGGGCGTACGCGGTGGGCGCGGCGTCCAGTTCCAGCTCACCGGCGTACGGGCGGTGCACGGCCAACGGCACCCGGAGCAGGTCGTTGCCGACCCGGGGCTGACGGCCGTACCGGGCGAGGACCTGGGCACCCTGGCCGTCGCCGCGGTCCAGCCGCACCACTCCACCGGCGGCGCCGACCATCTCCGCCACCCTGGTCAGCAGGCCGGCGGCGAAGTCCGGCAGCGGATCCTCGGCGTACGGGTCGGGGGTGGTCTGCATCAGCGCGTTCATCGCGCCGGCGCTGGGTACGGCGGTCTGTCCGGCGCCGTCCGGTTGGGTGGCGCTCGCCGGCGGTGCGGGGGTGGTCGGCCCCTTCCCCTTGCGATCGGCTCGGTCCAGCCGGAACCACACACCCTTGCCGGTGCGCAGATAGGTGGTGCCCCAGCGGCTGGCGAAGTGGTCGACCAGCAGCAGCCCGCGTCCCCGCTCGGCGACCTCGGCGATGTCGGTGGCCAGGTTGCGTACCCCGACGGTCAGTTCGTCGACCGGGCCGGCGGCGAAGTCGGAGACCGTCACGGTCAGCCCCGCCTGGTCGGCGGTGACCTCGATGTCCAGTTCCGTGCGGGCGTGCTCGACCGCGTTCGTGGACAGCTCCGTGGTCAACAGAAGTGCCTCGTTGAGCAGTTCGTCCAGGTCCGCCTCCGCGAGCACGGACCGGACGACCGCGCGGGCGGCGGCCGGGGTACGGCGGTCGGCGGGAAGCCGGACGCGCCGCACGTGCTCGTCTGGGCCCGTCCTCGTCGCGGGCCCCGCCTCCGCTGACACCCTCGTATCCTCCACCGACACTCCGCCGCTGCCAAGCTGATCACCACCGGCTCTTTGCCGTCGGACGGCGCCGTGCCGTGGCGTTTTCGAGGTCACGGGGACAATGATGGGGTGGCCGGTGGGAGCCGGTGGACCCCGAGGTGAGCGAGGAATGATGACCACGGCTAAACAGTCGGTGACCGCGGAGATCTCCGCTGCCGACCACGAGGCGGTCCTCACCGAGCTGGCGGAGGCGCTACGGCGGGTCCGGGGCGGTGACCTCAAGGTGCGGTTGCCCCGGCGCTCGGGCGCGGCCGGTGAGGTGGCGGACGCCTTCAACGACGTGGTGTCGCTCCAGGAGCGGCAGCACCTGGACCTGCGCCGGATCAGTCGGGTCGTGGGCCGCGACGGCCGGCTGACCGAGCGGCTGGACGAGGAGGGGCTGGACGGCTCCTGGGCGGAGGGTCAGCGGGCGGTCAACTCGCTGATCGACGACCTGGGCCGGCCCACCACCGAGATCGCCCGGGTCATCGTGGCGGTCGCCGACGGTGACCTCACCCAGCACATGGCGCTGGAGATCGACGGTCGCCCGCTGCGCGGTGAGTACCTGCGCATCGGCCGCACGGTCAACACCATGGTCGACCAGCTCTCGTCGTTCTCCAACGAGGTCACCCGGGTGGCCCGGGAGGTGGGTACCGAGGGCAAGCTGGGCGGCCAGGCCGACGTCCGTGGCGTCGCCGGCACCTGGAAGGACCTCACCGACTCGGTGAACACCATGGCGTCGAACCTGACCGGCCAGGTGCGGTCGATCTCCCAGGTGGCGACCGCGGTGGCCAAGGGTGACCTCTCCCAGAAGATCACCGTCAGTGCTCGCGGCGAGGTCGCCGAGCTGGCCGACACGATGAACTCGCTGACCGACACGCTGCGTCTCTTCGCCGAGCAGGTGACGCGGGTGGCCCGGGAGGTGGGCACCGAGGGCAAGCTGGGCGGTCAGGCGGAGGTGCCGGGCGTCGCGGGCACCTGGAAGGACCTGACCGACAGCGTCAACTCGATGGCGTCGAACCTGACCGCCCAGGTGCGCAACATCGCCCAGGTCTCCACGGCGGTCGCCCGGGGTGACCTGTCGCAGAAGATCACCGTGGCCGCGCAGGGCGAGATCCTGGAACTCAAGGACACCGTCAACACGATGGTGGACCAGTTGTCGTCGTTCGCCGACGAGGTGACGCGGGTGGCCCGTGAGGTGGGCACCGAGGGCAAGCTGGGCGGTCAGGCGCAGGTGCGCGGCGTCTCCGGCACCTGGCGTGACCTCACCGAGAACGTCAACCAGCTCGCCGGCAACCTGACCAGCCAGGTCCGCAACATCTCCCAGGTCTCCACCGCCGTCGCCAAGGGTGACCTGAGCCAGAAGATCACTGTCGACGCCCGGGGCGAGATCCTGGAGCTGAAGAACACCGTCAACACGATGGTGGACCAGTTGTCGTCGTTCGCCGACGAGGTGACGCGGGTGGCCCGTGAGGTGGGCACCGAGGGCAAGCTGGGCGGCCAGGCGCAGGTCAAGGGCGTCAGCGGTACGTGGCGGGATCTGACCGACAACGTGAACTCGATGGCGTCGAACCTGACCAGCCAGGTGCGGAACATCGCCTCGGTGACCACGGCGGTGGCGCGCGGCGACCTGTCGCAGAAGATCACGGTGGATGCCCGGGGCGAGATCCTGGAGCTGAAGTCGACGGTGAACACGATGGTGGATCAGCTGTCGTCGTTCGCCGACGAGGTGACCCGGGTGGCCCGTGAGGTGGGCACCGAGGGCAATCTCGGCGGTCAGGCGCAGGTCAAGGGCGTCAGCGGTACGTGGCGGGATCTGACCGACAACGTGAACTCGATGGCGTCGAACCTGACCGCCCAGGTGCGCAACATCGCCCAGGTCTCCACGGCGGTGGCCAAGGGTGACCTGAGCCAGAAGATCACGGTGGACGCCCGGGGCGAGATCCTGGAGTTGAAGTCGACGGTGAACACGATGGTGGATCAGCTGTCGTCGTTCGCCGACGAGGTGACCCGGGTGGCCCGTGAGGTGGGCACCGAGGGCAAGCTGGGCGGTCAGGCCCAGGTACGCGGCGTCGCCGGCACCTGGCGGGATCTGACCGACAACGTGAACTCGATGGCGTCGAACCTGACCAGCCAGGTGCGGAACATCGCCTCGGTCACCACCGCGGTGGCCAACGGTGACCTGTCGCAGAAGATCACGGTCGACGCGCAGGGCGAGATCCTGGAGCTGAAGAACACCGTCAACACGATGGTGGACCAGTTGTCGTCGTTCGCCGACGAGGTGACCCGGGTGGCCCGTGAGGTGGGCACCGAGGGCAAGCTCGGCGGTCAGGCGCAGGTCAAGGGGGTCTCCGGCACCTGGCGGGATCTCACCGAGAACGTCAACCAGCTCGCCTCGACGCTCACCACCCAGCTGCGGGCGATCGCCCGGGTCTCGACCTCGGTGACCCGGGGTGACCTCACCCAGCGGATCGCGGTGAAGGCCCAGGGTGAGGTCGCCGAGCTGAAGGACAACATCAACCAGATGATCGTCACCCTGCGGGAGACGACCCACAAGAACGCCGAGCAGGGGTGGCTCGACTCCAACCTGGCCCGCATCGGCGGGCTGCTCCAGGGGCAGCGTGATCTCGGCGAGGTCTGCCGAATGATCATGCAGGAGGTCACGCCGCTCGTCGACGCGCAGCTTGGCGCGTTCTTCCTGGTGGACAACTCCGAGGGCGTGATGCGGCTGCGGTTGACCGCCTCGTACGGCTATGTGTCCCGGGGGCACGACGTGACCTTCGGACCGGGCGAGGGGCTGGTCGGCCAGGCCGCGCTGTCCCGGCGCACCATCCGGGTCGGCGCCGTGCCGGACGGCCGGATCACGCTGCGGTCCGGGCTGGCCGACACCCCACCGGCGGATCTGGTCATCCTGCCGGTCCTGTTCGAGGGCGAGCTGCTCGGCGTGATCGAGTTCGCCACCGTCACCCCCTTCTCCGAGCTGCACCTGTCGTTCCTGGAGCGGCTGGTCTCCACCATCGGCATCGCGGTCAACACCATCCAGGCGAACCGGCGTACGGAGGAACTGCTCGCCCAGTCGCAGCGGCTGGCACACGAGTTGCAGGAGCAGTCGGCGGAGTTGCAGCGGACCAACGCCGAGTTGGAGGACAAGGCCAAGCTGCTGTCGGAGCAGAAGGCGAACATCGAGACCCAGAACCGGGAGATCGAGCTGGCCCGGCTGGGCCTGGAGGACAAGGCGCAGCAGCTGACCCGGGCCTCGGCGTACAAGTCGGAATTCCTGGCGAACATGAGCCACGAGCTGCGTACGCCGCTGAACTCGCTGCTGCTGCTGGCGCGGCTGCTCATGGAGAACTCGGAGCGGAACCTCACGCCGAAGCAGATCGAGTTCGCCCGCACGATCCACGGCTCCGGGTCGGACCTGCTCCGCCTGATCGACGACATCCTGGACCTTTCCAAGATCGAGGCCGGGCGGATGGACGTCGAGCCGACCGAGGTCCGGTTCACCGAGATCTGCAACTACGTGGAGCAGGCGTTCGCCCCGCAGGCCGAGGAGAAGGGCCTGGACTTCCAGGTACGCATCGGCAAGGACCTGCCGCCGGCCGTGGTGACCGACGCGCAGCGGCTCCAGCAGGTGCTGCGCAACCTGCTGTCGAACGCGGTGAAGTTCACCGACAACGGTGCGGTGACCCTGCGCATCTCCCGGGCGCCGGAGCACGCGGTGTTCGACGTGCCGGCGCTGACGAACGCCCGGCAGGTGATCGCCTTCACGGTGATCGACACCGGGATCGGGATCTCCGACGACAAGCTGTCGCTGATCTTCGAGGCGTTCCAGCAGGCGGACGGGACCACCAGCCGCCGGTACGGCGGTACCGGACTGGGCCTGTCGATCAGCCGCGATCTGGCCCGGCTGATCGGGGGCACCATCACGGTCGCCTCGGCACCCGGTCAGGGGTCGACGTTCACGCTGTACCTGCCCGACGTACTGGCGCCGGACGCGGTGGTGGCGCCCGCCCCACCGTCACCGCAGCGGGCGGGGCTGCCGTCGTCGCTGCTGATGCCGCCGATGGAGCTGCTGTCGGAGGCGCCCGAGGCGCCGAAGACCCGTCAGCTGGACGGTGCCACCGTGCTGATCGTGGACGACGACGTGCGGAACGTCTTCGCGTTGACCAGCGCGCTCGAACTGCACGGCATGACCGTGCTGTACGCCGACAACGGCACCGACGGGGTTCGCCTGTTGGCCGAACACCCGGAGGTCGATATCGTCCTGATGGATGCGATGATGCCCGATCAGGACGGATACGAGACAACCCGGCAGATCAGGCGTAACCACCGGTTCGCGGACCTGCCGATCGTGTTCCTGACCGCGAAGGCGATGCCGGGCGACCGGGAGTCGGCGATCGCGGCCGGGGCCAGCGACTACATCACCAAGCCGGTCGACCTGGACCAGCTGATCGAGCTGATGGGTACCTGGATCAGTGGCAGCCGTACCGAGGAGGGCTCGTGACTCAGGTGGCGAAGGCACTGCTGGTCGATGACCGCCGGGAGAACCTGATGGCCCTGGAGGCGATCCTCCAGGGGCTGCCGGTGCAGTCGGTCGCCGTGGAGAGCGGTGAGGCGGCGCTGAAGCAGTTGCTCGTGGACGACTTCGCGGTGATCCTGCTGGACGCCCAGATGCCGGACATGGACGGGTTCGAGACGGCCAGCCACATCAAGCGGCGGGAGCGTACCCGGCACGTCCCGATCATCTTCCTGACCGCTGCCGACCGGGACGCCCAACTGGCCCTGCGCGGCTACGCGGCCGGTGCGGTGGACTACCTCACCAAGCCGTTCGACCCCTGGGTGCTGCGGGCGAAGGTCTCCGTCTTCGTCGAGTTGTGGACCAAGACCCGCCAACTGGCCGCGCAGTCCGAGATGGTCCGCGAGCGCGACGCCCAGTGGCGGTTGCTCACGAACGCCGTCGACGAGGCCACCACCCTGCTCCGCGACACCGACGACCCCGAGGCCCAAGCCCGCGCGGTTGCCCTCCTCGAACAAGCCCGCTGGGGCACCACCCCCGACTAACCCGTCCCACCCCCGAACCCTCCCCATTGATCATGAGGTTAGCGGCGATTTCGATCTTCGAATCGCCGCTAACCTCATGATCAACGCCGTCGGTGGGGTGAGGGGTGGGTCAGGGGGTGGGGGTGTCGTTGCGGATCATCAGGGCGCTGCGTAGGCCGGTGATGTCCAGGACGCGGAGCAGGAACTCGCCGACGTTTGTCAGCACGAGCAGGCTCTGGGCGTGGCTGGCCTTGCGGCTGAGGACGACCAGGGTGCCCAGACCCTGCGAATCGCAGAACGTCACGCCTCCGAGGTCCAGGACGATCCGGGGCGGGGGCTCGGTGAGAACCTCATTGACGACGGTCGACAGCTGGGCGGCCGTTTGCATGTCGATCTCACCGGCAAGGCGGAGCACGGCTTCGTCGCCCGTTCGGTGTACGGTGATGGACAGTTCGGCACGATCCACCGGGTCAGCCTATCGCGATCTCCGTCGCCCGGCCTGTCGAGGCGTGCTGTCCCCGCGCAGCGTGCCGGGGGTGAGCCCGGTAACCCCGGGGCCGGGGTGGCTGCCGATCCGCGGCCGGGCGCTGACACAATGGCGGCATCGTGACCAAGGTGTATACCGCCGGATCCGACCGCTACCCGGTCGACGCGCCGGCCTCAGCGGCCCTGTTCGACCGCGCCTGCGCCATCGTGCCGGGCGGGGTGAACTCCCCTGTCCGCGCCTTCCGGGCGGTCGGCGGCACCCCACGCTTCATGGTCCGAGGTGAGGGCCCGTGGCTCCATGACGCGGACGGCCGCCGCTACGTCGACCTGGTCTGCTCCTGGGGTCCGCTGATCCTGGGCCACGCGCACCCCGAGGTCGTCGCGGCCGTGCAGGCCGCCGCCGCCCACGGCACCAGTTTCGGTACGCCCACCCCCGGCGAGGTCGAGCTGGCCGACGAGATCGTCGCACGTACCCCCGTCGAGCAGGTCCGGCTGGTCAACTCGGGTACCGAGGCGACCATGTCGGCGATCCGCCTGGCCCGTGGTCACACCGGCCGCTCGAAGATCATCAAGTTCGCCGGCTGCTACCACGGGCACGTCGACGCGCTGCTGGCCGCCGCCGGCTCCGGCGTGGCCACCCTGGGCCTGCCCGATTCGCCGGGAGTCACCGGCGCGGCGGCCAGCGAGACGATCGTGTTGCCCTACAACGACGTGGCCGCCGTCGAGGCGGCCTTCGCCGCCGAGGGCCAGCACATCGCCGCGGTGATCACCGAGGCCGCACCGGGCAACATGGGTGTGGTCGCCCCCCGCGACGGGTTCAACGCACAGCTGGCCCGGATCGCGCACGCGCACGGCGCCCTGCTGATCATCGACGAGGTGATGACCGGGTTCCGGGTCTCCCGTGCCGGCTGGCACGGACTCGACCCGGTCGAGGCGGACCTGTGGACGTACGGCAAGGTCATGGGCGGTGGGCTGCCCGCCGCGGCGTTCGGCGGGCGCGCGGAGATCATGTCGCGACTGGCCCCCGCCGGTCCCGTCTACCAGGCCGGCACCCTCTCCGGGAACCCGCTCGCCTGCGCGGCCGGGCTGACCACGCTGCGGCTCGCCGACGACGCGCTCTACCGTCGGCTGGACGACACGGCCGCCACCGTGGGCAGGCTCGCCACCGACGCGCTGTCCGCCGCCGGGGTTCCGCATCGACTGTCGTACGCGGGCAACATGTTCTCGATCTTCTTCACCGACGCCGACGTGGTCGACTACGACAGCGCCCGCACCCAGCAGGTGCCGGCGTTCAAGGCGTTCTTCCACGCGATGCTCGCAGCCGGCGTCTACCTGCCGCCGAGCGCGTTCGAGTCCTGGTTCGTCTCGGCGGCGATCGACGATGCCGCCCTGGAACAGATCGCCGGCGCGCTGCCGACGGCGGCCAACGCGGCGGCCGCGGCAGGTCACGGGGGGTAGTAATGGGCAAGACGGTGGTCCATGTGCTTCGGCACGGCGAGGTGTACAACCCGGACGGCATCCTGTACGGCCGCCTGCCCGGTTTCCGCCTCAGCGAACTGGGCGTCCAGATGGCCAAGGCCGCGGCGCAGGGGCTGGCCGAACGCGAGGTCGTGCACGTGGCGGCCAGCCCGCTGGAACGCGCCCAGCAGACCGCCGAGCCGATCGCCGCCCAGTTCCGGCTGCCGGTCGGGGTGGACGAGCGGCTGATCGAGAGCGCCAACTGGTTCGAGGGCAAGAAGGTCTCCCCGGGCGACGGCTCGTTCCGCGATCCGCGTAACTGGTGGGTGCTGCGTGACCCGGTCACCCCGTCGTGGGGCGAGGCGTACCGGGCGATCGCCGAGCGGATGTTCGCCGCGCTGCACGCCGCTCGGATCGCCGCCGAGGGCCGGGAGGCCGTCCTGGTCTCCCATCAGTTGCCGATCTGGACGCTGCGCCGCTACGTGGAGCGCAAGCGGCTGTGGCACGACCCACGTCGCCGGCAGTGTGGACTGGCCTCGCTCACCACCTTCCACTTCGACGGTGCCAAGATCGTCGGCATCGGCTACTCCGAGCCGGCCGCGCACCTGGTGGCGATGTCGCCGACCGCGCGGACGGCCAAGGGGGCCTGAGATGGGTGCCGGGAGGCTGGCCGCTGGCCTGCTCGCCACCGCGACCGCCGCGGTGGTCCTGACCGGCTGCACGGCCGACGGGAGGGAATCCGCCTGCGACAGCGCCGGCGGCATCGTCGAGTGCGCCCCGGAGCAGCGTTCCGCCGCCCCGAAGATCGTCGGTGAGCTGCTGGCCGGCGGTTCCTACGACGTGGCCGACCAGCGGGGCAAGGTCGTGGTGGTCAACTTCTGGGGCTCCTGGTGTGCGCCGTGCCGGGCCGAGGCCGACGACCTGGAGAACACCCACCAGGCGACGAAGGACTCCGGGGTGACCTTCCTCGGCATCAACGTGCAGGACAGCCGGGACAAGGCCATCGCCTTCGAGGAGGGCCGGGTCAGCTACCCGAGCATCTTCGACCCGGGCAGCCGGCTCGCCCTCGACATGGACATCCCGCCGAACACCATCCCGGCCACCGTCGTGCTGGACCGGGAGGGCCGCATCGCCACGGTGATCCGGGCGGCGGTCCGACAGGACGGGCTGCAACCCATCGTCGAGCGGATCGCCGCCGAGACACCCGCGCCGGCCGGTCAGCGCTGATGGGCGGGACGTTCGGTCAGCTCGCCGAGTCCGGCCCGTTGCTGCTGGCGTTGGGCGCGGCGGCGCTGGCCGGTCTGGTCAGCTTCCTGTCGCCGTGCGTGCTGCCGCTGATGCCCGGCTACCTCTCGTACGTCACCGGTCTGGCCGGCGCGGACCTCGAGGGCCGGCAGGAGCCGACCGCCCCTGCGGCGGCGTCGGGTGGCGGTGGCGTCGGCACGGCCGTACGGGAGCGCAGTCGGGTCGTCCCGGCGGTGAAGGGTCGGGTGCTGGCCGGGACGCTGCTGTTCATCGCCGGCTTCACCGTCGTGTTCACCGCCACCGCGGTCCTGTTCAGCGGGGTCGGCCGGGTCTTCTTCGACCACGAACGGACACTGGAGATCATCGTCGGCGGGCTCATCGTCGTGCTCGGTCTGGGCTACCTCGGTGCGCTGCCCGGGTTCCAGCGGGAGTTCCGGATCAACCGGCTACCCGCCGCCGGGCTGCTCGGCGCGCCGGTGCTCGGTGCGGTGTTCGCGCTGAGCTGGGTGCCGTGCACCGGGCCCACGCTGGCCGCGGTGCTCGGCATGGCCACCACCAGCGGGCAGACCGACCGGGCGGTGGTGCTGGCCGTGGCGTACTGCCTCGGGCTGGGCCTGCCGTTCGTCGTCTTCGGGCTGGGCTTCAACCGCCTGCTCGGGGTCTTCCGGACGGTACGTCGGCACAGCCGCTGGGTCACCCGGATCGGCGGGGCACTGCTGATCCTGATCGGGCTGGCGCTGCTCACCGGCGGTTGGACCAACGTGGTGATCTGGTTGCAGACCACCGTCGGGGTGGGCAACTTCGAGGTGGGCATCTGATGACCGCCGTCGACGACCGACCCGCCACCCCGGCCGAGGCGCCCCGGCGCCGCCCCAACCCGCTGCTCGCCCTGCTGCGCAACTCGTGGCGGCAGCTGACCAGCATGCGTACCGCGCTGGTGCTGCTCTTCCTGCTCGCGGTCGCGGCGATCCCGGGGTCGGTGCTGCCGCAGCGCGGGGTCAACCCGGAGGACGTACGCGACTTCTACACCGCCAACCCCGACCTGGCTCCGCTGCTCGACCGGGTGGGCGCGTTCGAGGCGTTCAGCTCGGTCTGGTTCTCCGCGATCTACCTGCTGCTGTTCACCTCGCTGATCGGGTGCATCACGCCCCGGCTGCGGGACCATGTCCGGGCGCTGCGGGCCCGTCCGCCGGCCGTACCGAAACGCTTGGAGCGGCTGCCGCAGCACGCGGTGGTGCCCGCGCCCGAGGGCGGCGCGGCGGCGGTCGCGGCGACGCTGCGGCGACGGCGGTGGCGGGTGGCGGTACGCGGCGACGAGGTCTCCGCCGAAAAGGGCTACCTCAAGGAGACCGGCAACCTGATCTTCCACAGCTCGATGGTGCTGGTGCTGGTCGGTGTGGCGCTCGGTTCCTGGTACGGCTGGCACGGCAACCGGCTGCTGGTCGCCGGAGCGGACCAGGTCTTCTGCAACACCCGCCAGCAGTACGCCGAAGCGAAGCTCGGCCCGCGGGTCGGTGACAACCTGCCCCGGTTCTGCATGCGGCTCGACGAGTTCGACGCGCGGTTCCTGCCGAACGGCCAGGCGTCCTCGTTCAACGCGAAGGTCACGGTGGACGAGGACGGCGGCGCGCCGCGCCAGGCCGAGTTCTCGGTCAACTCGCCGTTGCGCCTCGACGGCGCGAACGTCTACCTGCTCGGGCACGGGTACGCCCCGGTGATCAGGTACACCGACCGGTTCGGCCGCACGCAGACCAGCGCCGTGCCGTTCCTCACCACCGGTGACATCGGGCTGACCGGTGAGGGGCTGGCCGCCTTCCCGGACGCCAACGTCGACCCGGACACCGGCGAGCGGAACCCGGACCTCCAGGTGGCCTTCTCCGGGCTCTACCTGCCGACCGCACCACAGCAGCCGCCGTTCGTCCGCTCGGAGCATCCGACCGAGCAGAACCCGCTGCTCGACCTGGTGGCGTACCGGGGGAACCTGGGACTCGATGCCGGCATCCCCGGCTCGGTCTACCAGCTCGACCAGCGGCAGGTACGCAACGGCCGGCTCACCGAGATCGGTGCGAAGCAACTGCGGATCGGCGAGAGCTGGACGCTCGACGACGGCACCACCGTCGAGTTCGTGGACACGGAGCGGTACATCGTGCTGTCGGTACGGCACGACCCGGGCATGATGCTGCTGCTGGTCAGCTCGATCGGACTGGTGCTGGGGCTGATGGGCTCGCTGTTCGTCAGGCGTCGGCGGGTGTTCGTCCGGCTGCTGCCCGCCGGTCCGGACGACCCCGACGGTGGATCTCCGACGGGCGGTAGTAGTTTGGTCGAGGTGGCTGGTCTGCCGCGTACCGAGCATCCCGGGTTCGCCGCCGAGTTCGCCCAACTGGTCGCGGCGATCGGTGGACGATCCGGCGACGCCGGCACCGACCCGGGCGCGCCGGCCCGGGCGCGGGAAGGAGCCGAGTGATGTCCGCACTCTCCGATCAGTTGGTGTCGATCGCCACGCTGGTTTACCTGCTGGCGATGATCAGTCATGCCGTCGAGTACGCCCTGGGCAACTCGCGCGCCAGGGCGGTCGCGGCACCGGCCCGCGAGCTGGTCGGCGCGGGGGTGGGCGCGGGCCCGACCGTCGCGGTGACGGCCGGTGGTCGGCTTGCCAGCGAGCATGTCGACGCCGTCGCGGTGGATGGCCCGGTCGTGGTCGGTCCGGGTACGGACGGCGTCGCCACGGATGGGCGGAGCGCCGGTGATCTCGCCGACGGGTCGCCGTCGGTCGGTGCTGCTGTGGTGAGTCCGGCGGCGCCGAATCGGGCCGGACGCACCGCGCGGCGGGCGGAGCTGGGCGGTCGGATCGCGGTCGGGCTGACCGCCGTGGCCGCCGCGCTGCACCTGGCGGCCCTGGTCACCCGTGGCCTCGCCGCCGACCGGATGCCGTGGGGCAACATGTACGAGTTCGTGCTCACGGTCTCGTTCATCGGGGTCGCCGCCTGGCTGACCGTGCTGGTGAAGTGGCCGTTCCTGCGCCGCCTCGGGCTGTTCCTGACGCTGGTGATGGTGCTGCTGGTGGCCACCGCCGAGCTGGTGCTCTACACCCCGATCGTGCCGCTGGTGCCGGCGCTCAACTCGTACTGGTTCGTCGTGCACGTGTCGACGATCGTCTTCGCGTCGGGTCTGTTCCTGCTGGGCGTGGTGCCGGCGGCGGCGTACCTGATGCGGGCCGGCTACGAGGACGGCCGGCGCAGCTTCCCGTACACCCTGGCGAAGCGGCTGCCGGCGGCGGCCGGGCTGGAACGGCTCACCTTCGTGCTGCACGCCTTCTCGTTCCCGATCTTCACCTTCGCGGTGATCGCCGGGGCGATCTGGGCCGAGGCGGCCTGGGGCCGCCCGTGGGGCTGGGACCCGAAGGAGACCTGGGCGTTCATCTCCTGGGTGGTGTACGCCGGCTACCTGCACGCCCGGGCCACGCCGAGCGTGCGCCGGAGCACCGCCACCTGGCTGGCCATCCTCGGCTTCCTGACCGTGCTGATGAATCTCTTCGGCGTGAACATCTTCTTCGAGGGCCTGCACTCCTACGGCGGCCTCTGACCCGCAAGACGTATAACTGCACTTATAATAACTGTGGTTATACATCTTGCAGGATGGTGGTCGTGAGCCTCATCAAGCCTCCGGAGATCTTCGATCGAGACGTCGAGTGGGCCGAGTTGGCGCGGTTCGCCACCGACGAACGGCCCGGCGCCACGTTGGGCGTGGTCAGCGGACGCCGCCGGCAAGGGAAGACCCTCCTGCTGTACGAGCTGGCTCGCGCCACGGGTGGCTTCTACTTCGGGGCTACCGAGGCGACTTCGACGGAATCGCTGCGGCGGCTCGGGGAGGCGCTTGGCCGGTACACGGACAGTCCAGGTCCGGTGCACCTGGCGGACTGGTCGAGTGCTGTCGACGCGCTGTTGGCCCTGGGCCGGTCTCGGCCGGTCCCGGTGGTGATCGACGAATTCCCCTACCTGGCTCGGGCGAGTCGCGACCTGCCGTCGGTGATCCAGCATGCGTTCACGCCGGGCCGGCCCGAGCGGACCGGCTCGCATACCCGCCTTCTACTGTGCGGCTCCGCGCTTTCCTTCATGGGCGGGTTGCTGGCCGGCTCCGCGCCGCTGCGGGGGCGGGCCGGGCTCGAACTGCCGGTCGCTCCCCTCGACTACCGGGCGGCCGCGGCCTTCTGGGAGATCAGTGATCCGTTGCTCGCGGCCAAGGTGTTCGCAATCGTGGGTGGCACACCGGCCTATCGCCGGGAGTACGTCCAGGACGACGCACCGGAAGGGCCTGACGACTTCGATGACTGGGTGATGCGTGCCGTGCTGAATCCCGCCCGGCCGCTCTTCCGCGAGGCGCGGTATCTCCTCGCTGAGGATCCGGATCTGCGGGACGCGGCGCTCTATCACTCCGTTCTCGCGGCGGTGGCCGAGGGGAACGGCACGCGCGGCGGGATCGCTGGCTTCATCGGGCGCAAGAGCACTGACCTGCACCACCCGCTCACCGTGCTGGAGGATGCCGGCCTCCTGGTTCGGGAGCCGGACCCGCTGCGTAGCGGCCGTAGCCGTTACCGCATCAACGAGCCCTTGATCACCTTCTATCAGGCGGTCATGCGGCCGGCCTGGACGGCCTTGGAGCAGCGGCGGGGCCCGGAGGTCTGGCGACGTTCCCAGCGGCGGTACGCCAGCGCGGTGCTCGGTCCGTCGTTCGAAGAGGTCGTCCGGCAGTGGGCAGTACGTTTCGCCGCTCCCGAGACGTTTGGCGGCATCGCCGCCGAGGCGAGTCCCGCCGTTCTCGTCGATCCGGTCAGCCGGACCAGTCTGGAACTGGACCTCGTCGCGCTCGGCGAGCCGCCACTCGGCGACGGGCCACGCCCGCTGCTCGCCGTCGGCGAAGTCAAGTGGGGGCGGATGTTGGGCCTGGCTGACCTGGACCGGCTCGCCCGGGCGCGAGACCTGCTCGTCGCTCGTCCCGGTCTGGACGCCCGGGACACCCGGTTGCTGCTGGCCAGTGGCGCGGGGTTCACCGATGACCTGTGGGCGGCCAGCCGCCAGCGGTCCGACGTGCTCCTCGTCGACCCCACGCGTCTCTACACCGCCGACTGACCCGTCACCTGGATCTGTCGATGTTCCGCCCGATGCTGCGGTGAGGCGCGCACCCATGGGCACCATGCTGCCGTCTCAGCTTCGATCTCGGGCCGACAGGGGCCGGTGCAGCGTGTCGCTCACCCGCAGGGTGACCTGGTGGGCGACCTCCGGCACATCGGACAGCTCGATTCGCTCGGACCGCAGGGCGAGCTGTGCGTGCAACTCGCGGGCGATGGCGTCGCGCAGCTCGACCTGTAGCGGCGACAGCCCGTCCGGCTGGCCCACGACGTACGCATCCGACATTCCTCAATGCTGTCGTCGCCCGCCGTCCCCGGTCCACCGCCGGTGAGGTTTCCCCCAAATTCGCCGAGATCTTGGACAGTTCCCGTTCTGCGCTAACGGGAACTGTCCAAGAATCACTCGACATCATGGTGTTGGCGGCCGGCGCAGGGCTTCGCGGGAGAGGAAGTCGGCTCGGCGGATCACCTCGGGCAGGCGGTAGCGCGGGCTCAGGTCGAGCGTGATCGTGGTCGCCAGGTCGAGGCTGGTGCGGTGACCGACCGAGACGAACACCGGCTTGACGTCGGTCTGGGTACGCAGCACCCGGCCCAGCACCTCGTCGCCCTCGCACAGCGCCGACCAGTCGCCCCGGCGCGCGCCCGGCTCGTCGTACGCACCGACGAAGGGCGTCTTCGCCACCCCGAAGGTGGGCAACCCGGTCAGCACGCCCAGGTGGCAGGCGAGCCCGAACCGCCGGGGATGCGCTATGCCGTACCCGTCGCAGACCACCACGTCGGGACGATGGCGGAGCCCGCCCAACGCGGTCAGCAGGATCGGCACCTCCCGGAAGGCCAGCAGCCCCGGCACGTACGGGAAGCTCACCTGACCGGGTACCACGGCCGACTCCACCTCGACGCCGGTGGCCAGGTCGATGACCACGGCGGCGGCGACGATCCGCGACGATTCCTTGTGGTACGACACGTCCACACCCGCGGCCAGCCTCGGCGCGACGTCCAGGCAGTCATCCAGGTCGAGGCGCTGCCGCAACTCCTGCTGGATCCGCCCCGCCTCCGCCACAGACTCCGGGGAGGTAACCGCCGCGCCCAGTTCCTCGACCACCGCCGGCTCGTCGTCGGAGCAAGGCCGGTCGGCGGGGACGGTCGTCATGAGGTGCGAGCGTACGACCAATCGGGACCTGACAGGTCGTCCCCGACGGCCCGACGTTCCGACGGCCGGGCGGTCCGACGGCCGGGTGGTCCGACGGCCGGGTGGTCCGACGGCCGGGCGGTCCGACGGCCGGGTGGTCCGACGGCCGGGCGGTCAGTCGGTGGGTTGCGGGCGGGGTGCGCGGGGCGCGGCCCAGCCGAGGAAGCGGTCGTGCAGCGCGGCCGGCTTCGGTGCGTCGTGCGGGTTGAGGCGGTACAGGTCGTCGACGGCGTCGTACAGCATCCCGGCCAGGTAGATCGACAGGGCCACATGGCTGTCCCGGTACTCGGCGAGAAGAGCGAGCCGGGCGGTGGCGCAGGGCCACGGTGCGGCGCAGGCTCGACACAGCCAAAGCGGCCGGAGCGGTACGTGAAACCGCGCTGTCATCCGCGTGCCCCCTCTGCTGACCCGGTTCGGGCTGACCCGGTTTCGGGCTGGTCCGGCGGCCCTGCCTGGCCGGTGCACCGCCGATCGTCTCGTCGCCGGAACCGGCCCGGGCCCCGGCGAGGACCGCGTCGGCTGGCAGGCTGCGGCCGAATGTCGTGGCCAGGTGCTGCCACCCTTGCCGGGGCTGGAGGCGGGGCCGTCCGTCGCCGACGTGCCGGACGGCCCCGCTTCGGTTGCGCCCGTCCTTTCGGGTCGGATTCGGGCGGTTCCGATGGGGACAGTCTGGCCAGACGCCGACTACGCTCGGAAGGCAATCGATCGCCCTGTGTGCCTGACGTGGCCGCTGGTGAGGGCGGTGAGAACGCGGGCGTGCTGGTGAGGAGTGGTGCGGGTGGACGAGCGGTCGCGGGTACTGATCGAGGAGCTGCGGCACATGCGGGCGGCGCGCAGGGTGACCCAGGAGGACCTGGCTCGGGCGATCAACTATTCGCCCTCCACGGTGGCCATGGTGGAGACCGAGGCGCGCAAGCCGCCGCCCGACTTCTGGGAGCGGGCGGACGACGCGCTCGACACCGGTGGCGCGTTCGTCCGGATGCTGGCCCGGCTCGGTGCGCCGCAGTGGATGCGGGAGTGGGAGGCCAACGAGCGGCAGGCCACCGTGCTGCGCTCGTTTCAGAACACGGTGGTGCCGGGGCTGCTGCAAACCTCGGCGTACGCCCGCGCGCTGTTCCGCAGCGTCGGCCTCTACGACGACGCGGAGGTGGAGCGGCGAGTGGAGGCGCGACTGGCCCGGCAGGCGGTGCTCACCGGCGAACGACCGCCGCAACTGGTCACCGTGCTCGACGAGCACGTGCTGCGCCGGCCGGTCGGTGGGCCGGTGGTGATGCGCGAGCAACTGTGGCGGCTGGTCAAGCTGGCGACCGAGCACGCCCGGGTACGGCTGCACGTGGTGCCCGCCTCGGTCGGCGCGTATCCGGGTGTCGCCGGGGCGTTCGTGCTGGCTACCCTTCCCGGTGGGGAGGATGTGGCCTATCTGGACGATCAGCTCAAGGGTCAGGTGATCGACCACACCGAGGACGTGCTGGCGATCCGGGCCTCCTGGGAGGCGATCCAGGGCGAGGCGTTGCCGCCCCGGCAGTCGATCGAGTTGTTGACGGAGGTGGCGGAGTCATGGCGGAGCTGACCGACGCCCGGTGGCGCACCAGCACCCGGAGCAGCACCAACGGCGGAGACTGTGTCGAGGTGGCCGACAACCTGCCCGGCCTGGTCGCGGTCCGGGACAGCAAGGACCGCGACGGCGCGGTGCTGACCTTCGGCCCGGCGGCCTGGCGGGCGTTCCTGGAGGTGCTCCCGGTCAGCCGGTGAACCACCCCGGGATGTCGAGCCGGAACCAGTTGGCGGGGGTGACTCTCCGCAGGTCGTCCTCGATGGCGGCGACCCGATCCGCGCCGAGCGTCTCCGTCCAGCGCTGCCGCAGTTCGTCGAAGACGACCGCCGACCGGTGCAGCCCGTCGAGCCCGTACGGGGTCAGCCGGACCAGCTTGCGCCGGGCGTCGCGCGGGTCGTCGGCGCGTTCCAGGTAGCCGAGGGCGACCAGTCGGTCGACGGTCTTGCCGGCGGCCTGCTTGGAGACGCCCAGCCGGTTGCCCAGCTCGGAGGCGGTGGTGCCGTCGGTGCCGACGGCTTGGAGCACGAAACCGTGCAGTGGCCGCAACTCCGGGTGGCCCTGCCGGGCCAGCTCGGCGTGCAGGTCGTCGATGAGCGCCCGGAAGCCGGCGAGCAGCAGCAGCGGCAGTACGAAGCCGGGTCGCTGCGGTTCAGGTGTTGGCAATTTCGACAACCTGGTTTACGGTTTGGTCAATCACGTTGTCCAAACTACGGCAAGGGGTGTCACCATGTCCACGCACGCCTTCACCACCCACACCGTCGACACCGCTCCGCAGGCCGCCCGGCCCACCATGGCCGGAGTGCACCGCAAGATCGGCTACCTACCCGGCGCGGTCGGCCTGATGGCCGAGTCCCCCGAACTGCTCACCGGCTTCCTGGCCGCGAACGCCAGCTTCGACAGGTGCGGGCTGGACCGGATCCAGCGGGAGGTCGTGGTGCTCACGGTCGCTGGCCGCAACGAATGCCATCTCTGTGTGGCCATGCACACCGCCACCCTCGTCCGGCACGGCGCCGCCTCCGAGCTGATCGACGCGCTGCGCGCCGGCGCGACGCTGCCCGACGAGCGGCTGGAGGCGTTGCGGTGCTTCACCCTGGCCGTGCTCGACAACCGGGGCGCGGTGCCCGACGCGGAACTGTCCGCCTTCCTGGCCGCCGGCTACCAGCCCCGGCACGCCCTGGACGTGGTGCTCGGCGTCGGCACGTACACCATCTCCACCTTCGCCAACCGGCTCACCCGGGCACCGATCGACCCACCCCTCGCCGCGTACGCCCGGCAGCCGGCTGCCTGACGGCGGGACTGGTCGTCACACCGGCTCGTCGCGGCCACGCACGTCGTTGCGGACGGTGGCGGGGACGCGCAGCCGTTCGTCGGCGTAGAGCAGGCGCAGCTCATCCGCGTGCTCGTCGGGCTCGCGGGTGAGTCGGGCCAGCTCGTCGAAGAGCGCCATCCGCTCATCGTCGAGCTTCTCCTCCGGGGCGGGCATCGCGCCCCAGGAGTCCCACGGCAGCAGCTCCACCCCGTGCAGCGCGGCAGCGTCGCGCATAATGTTGCCGGCGATCCACCACCAGCCGCCCTCGTCGGTCAAGCTGAGTCCGAAGACGTCCGGGTCCGCGTGACCGGCCCGGCAGCGGGCCCACGCCTCACCGGCGACCAGGAACCGGCCTCGTGGCACGTCCAGGACGTCGAAGTCGATGCCGAACAACTCCCGCTGGCGCTCGTCGAGCTGGGCGTCGACCATGATCCAGCGCAGTTGCTCGGCATGCCAGTACTCCGCGACCCAGTGGTCCTCGTACCTGCCGTCGAGGAAATAGTCGCCGAAGCCGCAGCGGGCACGGGCCGGCACACCCCGTGCCCGCAGCGCCGTGACCAGCAGCAGCGAGTAGTGCCGGCAGTTGCCGGCCACCCGCTGCTCGGGAGGACGGGGGACGGTCAGTGGCTGGCCGCCCGGAGCGTCGGCGATACGGGCGAGAATCTCGTCGGCGGGTCGCAGGTGCACGGTCTGCCGCTCGTCGTCGGTCAGGGCGACCCCGTACGCGTCGGCGATGTGCTCGTGGATCAGCAGCCCCTGGATCGTCCGGGCGATCTCGGCCGGCTCGGCCGGCACCGCTTCGAGCAGCGGGGCGAACGGCCCGGCGGAGGTCAGCCGGCCCGGCCGGGCGTACCGGGAGAGGTTGGTCCGGTCCTGGTCCACGTGTCACTCCTCGAAGTCGGCGTCCTGCTCGGGCAGGAACGGCGCGGCGCGCGGGTGCGCCCGGCTGGGCGAAGCGAGCATCACAGGATCTGCCGGATGGCGGTGTTCCCGCGATCCGTTCACGCCCTCAGCTCGACAGGCTCGGATCCGGCTCAGGCTCGGACCCCGGCTCCGGCTCGGACCCCGGCTCAGGCTCAGGCTCGGGCCCGGCCCAGGCGAGGCCCGCCTGGGCCGGGTCCGACGCGGCCCGGTCGGTCTCGGGGTCGCGGACGAGCACGTTCAGGACTGGGCGTACACGACGACCGGAACCTCGTCGTTGTCGGCGTCGTCATCCCACCAGGACCGGTACGGCCCGGGGGCGTTCAGGCTCACCGCGCCGGCCTCGCCGCCCGCGGCGGTGATCCGGACACCGAAGTCCACCTGGTAGGTCTCGCCGGCGGCAAAAATCGAGCTGGGCACCGCGCAGCGGTACCAGGCGGCACCGAGCAGCGGCTCACCGCCGTACCAACCGTCCTCCGACTCGTACAGGGCGAAACAGGACGCGGGCACCGACTCCACGGTCACCCCGGCCGGCACCCTCAGGTAGAACGGCGCCACCTCGCCCCCGCCGCTGCGGAAGTCGTCCAGGCTGCCCGCACCGTTGTTGCGCACCCCGGCCCGCAGGACCGCCGAACCGCCGACCGGGCCGACGACCGGCTCCGCCAGAGCGGCCAGGTCCAGGCTGTTCGGCACGTTGTCGACGTAGAAGGACGCCCAGTTGTCGCTCGGATCGATCTCCCTGGTCAGGGTGCGGGCCGTCGTGGACGTGGTCCGGCTGGTCCGCAGCTTCAGCTCGGTGCCGCCCGTTGGACGCTGGTAGCCGAGCTCGGCCGGCAGCGGCGCGGCACCGGCCAGCGGCTCGACGAACTGGTCGAGGCTCTCCCCGGCGTACGCCGAGCTGCCGATCTCGAAGCCGAAGCCGCCCGGAACCTCCATCGTCGTCCCCGGCTGGACCCGCCCGGTGAGGTCGCAGACGACCGAGGTGCGGTGCCCGGTGAGCGGCGCGTACCAGCAGTTGGACCAGGTGGACGGGGTCAGCCCGGAGGAGAGGGTGAAGGTGACCCGGATTCCCCGGCTGGTCCGGTTGCCGAGGTTGGTGAGCCGGATCGGTGCGGCCAACCGGTCGCCGACGGCGGCGCTGTCCACCCGGCCGTCGCCCAGGTTGACCAGATCCGCTCCGTCGCTGACGGAGACCGTCGCCGTCGCCACCGAGGGCTCGGCGTTGTCGGCCAACGCCTGGTAGACGACGCTGCCGCTGTCGCCCCTGGTGGCGCCGTCCGCCGGCCGGAACAGCACCGGGATGCTGCCGGCCTGGAGGCTGGCGGTCGGGTCGACATCCGGCGGGAGCGGGCAGGTGATCTGCGTGCCGGCGGCGGTGCACCAGGAAGGGAACTCGGCGGTGGCGACGCCGGCCAGATCGCTCAGGTCGACCACGACCCGGGGGTTCACCGTGTCCTGCGCGTACACGTAGAGCTGCTTGACCTTGCCCGGAGCCCCGGCGGCCCCGATCACCACGTCGTCCAGCTGGGCCTGGAACCAACCGGACCCGGTCTCGGCGTGGGCCGGAGCCCCGAACGCCACGGCCGAGGCGGCGACCGCCAGCGCCACGGCGGAACGCCCCGCCCGGACGCGCGGACTACGCACAGATCGCATCTGACTCCTTCAACGGAGGGACCCGCGACGGCACATCGGCACCCGGTGCGCCGGCTGGGTCGGGAGTCATGAGCCTAGATGTGGAGTGCGACACCCGATGCCCCGTGCGAGGTGATCCCCGACCGAAAGTCCGCCCGCGCTTGGCAGGCCGGTCGGGCGGTGCGGGAGACTTGCGGGCATGGCGGCTCGTGGCTTCCCGTACACCGATCTGAAGGACTTCCTCGCGGCGCTGGAGCGCGCGGGTGAACTGCGGCGCGTCGGCGTCCCGGTCGACCCGACGCTGGAGATCAGCGAGATCGTCACCCGGACGGTCCGGGACGACGGGCCGGCGCTGCTGTTCGAGCAGCCCACCCGGGGTGAGATGCCGGTGGCGATCAACCTGTTCGGCACCGAGAAGCGCACCGCGATGGCGCTCGGCGTCGAGTCGCTCGACGAGATCGGCAACCGGATCGGCGAGATGCTCAAGCCGGAGCTGCCGGTGGGCCTCTCCGGCATGATGGGCGGCCTGGGCAAGGTCATGCAGCTCACCTCGATGCCGCCGAAGAAGGTCCGGACCGCTCCCTGCCAGCAGGTGGTCTACCGGGGTGGCGACGTCGACCTCAACCGGCTGCCCGGGCTCCAGGTGTGGCCGGGCGACGGCGGGATCTTCCACAACTTCGGGCTGACCCACACCAAGCACCCGGAGACCGGCAAGCGGAACCTGGGCCTGTACCGGCTCCAGCAGCACAGCCACAACACGCTCGGCATGCACTGGCAGATCCACAAGAACTCCACCGCGCACCACGCAGTCGCCGAGCGGCTCGGCCAGCGACTGCCGGTCGCCATCGCCATCGGCTGCGACCCGGTGGTCAGCTACGCCTCCAGCGCGCCGCTGCCGGCCGACATCGACGAGTACCTGTTCGCCGGCTTCCTGCGCGGCGAGCGGGTGGAGATGGTCGACTGCCTGACCGTGCCGTTGCAGGTGCCGGCGCACGCCCAGGTGGTGCTGGAGGGCTACCTGGAGCCGGGCGAGCGGCTGCCGGAGGGCCCGTTCGGCGACCACACCGGCTTCTACACCCCGGTCGAGCCCTTCCCGGTGCTGCACGTCGAGGCGATGACCATGCAGCGCGACCCGGTCTACCACTCGATCGTCACCTCGAAGCCGCCGCAGGAGGACCACGGCCTCGGCAAGGCCACCGAGCGGATCTTCGCGCCGCTGCTGCGGTTCCTGATCCCGGACATCGTCGACTACGACCTGCCGGCCGCCGGTGTCTTCCACAACTGCGCGATCGTGTCGATCCGCAAGCGCTACCCGAAGCACGCCCAGAAGGTGATGAACGCGATCTGGGGCGCACACATGATGTCGCTGACGAAGCTGATCGTGATCGTCGACGAGGACTGCGACGTGCACGACTACCGCGAGGTCGCCTTCCGCGCCTTCGGCAACGTCGACTACGCCCGGGACCTGCTGCTCACCGAGGGCCCGGTGGACCACCTGGACCATTCGTCGTACCAGCAGTTCTGGGGTGGCAAGGCCGGCATCGACGCCACCCGCAAGCTCCCCGAGGAGGGCTACCACCGCGGCTGGCCCGAAGAAATGACCATGGCCCCCGAGGTCGTCTCCCTGGTCGACAAGCGCTGGAAGGAGTACGGCATCTGATGGCCACCCAACCCACCGACCCCCGCGATCTTGCACTTTCGGTCGCTGATTCGTCCGCTTCGCCCAGCTCTGCCCCGACAGAAAGTGCAAGATCGCGGGGGCGGGTGGGGGCGTTTCTGAGGCTCGTGGCGATCGAGCACTCGGTGTTCGCGTTGCCGTTCGCGTATCTGGCGGCGCTGGCGGCGATGTGGGTGGACGGGGGGCGGGTTCGGTGGGTGGATCTGCTCCTGATCACCGTGGCGATGGTGGGGGCGCGGACGTTCGCGATGGCGGCGAACCGGATCCTGGATCGACGGATCGACGCGCGTAATCCGCGTACCGCTAACCGGGAGTTGGTGACCGGGGCGGTGAGCCTGCGGACGGCCTGGACCGGCGCGGGCGTCGCCCTGGTGGTGTTCCTGGCCGCCGCCGCCCTGCTCAACCCGCTCTGCCTGGCGCTCGCGCCGTTGGCCGTGGTGCCGCTGGTGGTCTACCCGTACGGCAAGCGGTTCACCAACTGGCCGCACGCCATCCTGGCCGTCGCGCAGATGGTCGGCCCGGTCGGCGCCTGGCTCGCGGTGACCGGCACCTTCGCCGGCTCCGGACCGGCCTGGCTGCTCGGTGCCGCCGTCGGCCTGTGGATCGGTGGGTTCGATCTGATCTACGCCTGCCAGGACGCCGAGGTCGACCGGGAGATCGGTGTGCACAGCGTGCCCGCCCGCTACGGCCTGCGTTTCGCCCTGCACGCCTCCACCGTCGCGCACGTGGTCACCTTCGCGCTGTTCGGCTGGTTCGGCGTGCTGATCGGCTTCGGCTGGCTCTGGTGGATCGGGCTGGCCCTCACCGCGGTCGCCTTCGGCTACCAGCACCTGGTGGTCACGCCGACCGACCTGAGCCGGGTCAACCGGGCGTTCTTCACCGCAAACGGCTTCGTCGGCATCGCACTGTTCGCCTTCGCCCTGCTCGACCTGGTCGTCCGGCTCGGCCTGCGCGCCTGAGCCGGCCGGCTCGGCCCGAACGCCCGGAGCTGGCCGGCTCGGCCTGCGGGCCGGAACTGGCCGGTACAGGCTGCGGGGCCGGTCACCTGCCCGGCACGGCGTAGCGGGCGCTCTCCATGGTCCAGTCGATGGTGCCGCGTACGGCCCGGGCCACCCCGTCGAGATGGGCGGTGACGGCCGGGTCCAGCGCCGGACCGAACGAGGGCACCGTGGCCCGCAGGCTGACGAAACGGCGCATCGACTCGTGCCAGCGCTGCGCCGCCTGCTCAACGGCGGCGGGCACCGGCACCCGATGTGCCGCGGCCAGCGCCAGCACCAGGTTGTGCCCGCCGGAGCTGGCCGCGTCCCGGTCCAGCGAGGCGATGTCGTTGTACCAGGACAGCAGGTCGTTACCGACGCCGCGAAGCTGACTCAGCCGTGGGTGGTGGTAGACCGGCTCGGGCAGCGGCCGGCCGGTGACGAACTCCACCAGCGGGTACGACACGTACGCCGCCGAGGTCGCCCGGCGCAGCTCGACGTACTCCTCGACGGCGGGCGCATGCCCGGTCGCCTTGTTGACCGCCTCCTGCCAGGTGCCGTCGAGATGATGGGCGACCGCGTCGGCGAAGCGCAGCCGCCAGCGGACGGGCATCCGGCGGTGCGGCTCCCGCCAGGCACTGGCCAGCAGCCGGCGCAGCGGACCGGCCAGACCGGGGTGTCGCAGCCGGGGACCGCCGCGCAGCAGCGCGACCGCGCCGTCGCGCAGGGCCCGGATCTCGTCCAGGCCGATCCGCTCCGGTCCGTCGCAGGCGTCGTCGACCAGGAAGAACCAGGTGAACAGCGCGGTCAGGGTGCGCAGGTCGGCCTCGGTGGCGTCGGGATAGAGCCGCCCCGCGTACCGGGCGAAACCGGCCCGACCCAGCCGCTCCCGCGTCGGCGCGTCCAGCGGCAGCTCGGACACCAGCCACTCCTGCACGTCGTCGGCGTACGGGGAGAGCTGCGGCGCGATCGGGCAGGCGGCACGCAGCGACGGCAGGATGTGGCGGGCGGCGCCGGCCGACGACGAGATGATCTCCACATCCTTCCGGTCGGCCCCCACGGTGCTTTCGTCCCCGGCAGCATGCCAGCTCCCGGTGGCTGCCGCAGACCGGCCGGGCATCGGTGGCGTAACGGCGCAGCCACGACGATCATGGGCACCTCGGACAAGGTTCCCGGGGTGCCCGACCGGCGCCTGCGGTGACCAGGCAGGCTGAGAGCATGCGCGAACCATGGGTGGTCGGGGTGTCCGGGGCATCCGGCACGCCGTACGCGGCCGCGGTCGTCCGCGGGTTGCTCGACGCCGGGGAGCCGGTGGACCTGATCGTCTCCCGGGCCGCCCGGCTGACCGTGCTGGACGAGACCGGACGGCCGTTCCGGGACGCGCACTGGGCCGAGGACCTGGCCGCCTGGCTGGGACGGGACGTCGCCACGGCGGACCTGCGCCACTGGCCGGCCGGTGACCTCGCCGCCGGGCCGAGCAGCGGCTCCTACCCGGTACGCGGGATGGTGGTGGTGCCGGCCAGCACGGCGGCCTGCGCCGGCATCGCGATCGGCCTGTCCAAGGACCTGTTGCAGCGGGCCGCCGAGGTGAACCTCAAGGAACGTCGGCGGGTGGTCGTGGTGCCCCGGGAGACGCCGGTGACCCGCAGCCACCTGGAACACCTGATGGCGCTGCATGACGCCGGTGCGGTGGTGCTGCCGGCCAGCCCCGGCTTCTACGGTGCGGGTGCCGCCGCCTCCGCGGCCCAGCTGGTGGATTTCGTGGCGGGCAAGGTGCTCGACGCCCTCGACGTGCCGCACACCCTGTTCAAGCGGTGGGCCGGGAAATTGAACGCGGACCGGACCTGACGGCCGGTCCGCGCCCCGACCCGCAATTCAGTACATGCCGGCGTTTGCCGGGCCCGCAGGGCCGGTCGAAGCGGTCGGGCCCGCATTACGCGGTCTACCCATCTCGTCCGCCTCGTCCAGCATGCCCTCCCCTTCAAGCAGGGCCCGCACCTCGGATTCCCGAAACCGGCGATGCCCTCCTGGAGTCCGGATGCTCCCGATCCGGCCCGCCGCCGCCCATCGCGTCACAGTTTTCGGGTCCACCCGAAACAGTGCGGCGACTTCACCCGGTGTCAGCAGGCGATCTCCAGTGTCCACAGCCCCCTCCTCGCATCGACGAAGCCCCCGGCTGAACACACTGCCCCCGGCCGGTGCGAGCCCAGAGCCGTCATGAGGGACGTATGGCAATTACAGCACCAGCGACCTGGCGTGTCCGCCAAACGCGAAAAACGCACTGAGTGGGAAGTTAGTAAATGGTACCGGCGTCGCGCCCTCCGAACCCCGGGTATGCGAACTGTCACCCGCTGCCAGATCAAACGGATACCGGAGTCCGGCTGTCCCGCCCCGCCGACTAGGGTCACAGTCCGTGGACGCCATCGACCTCAACCTCGTGGACCTGCTCCGTGGCAATGCCCGCCTGTCGTACGCCGAACTGGCCCGCCAGGTCGGCCTTTCCGCTCCGGCGGTGCACGAACGGGTCGGGAAGCTGGAGTCCGGGGGCGTCATCCGGGCGTACCGCGCCGAGGTCGAGCCGGAGACCATCGGGTTGGGCGTGACCGCGCTGATCGGCATCGTGGAGGACTCCGCGGCGGACACCGACGACGTGCTGGAGGCGTTCCGGGCCATGCCCGAGATCGAGTCCTGCTACTTCATGGCCGGCGTCGAGTCCTTCCTGCTCAAGGCCCGGGTGGGCACCATCGCCGAGCTGGAGCAGCTGATCGTACGGCTGAACCGGACACCCGGGGTCGCCTCCACCCGTACCGGCATCGCCCTGTCGACCAAGTGGGAGAACCGGCCTCAGCCGGTCGCTCCGCCGACGGGCTGAGGCCCGGCACCGCGGTTCGGCTTGCTAGGTTTCCCGGCGTGACTCATCTCGACCGGTGCGACGAGGTCAGCCGGCGGTGGGTGACCGAGGCGATCGCGGCCGTGGAGGCGGACGCGAACCGGTCCGCCGACACCCACCTGCTGCCGTTCCCGCTGCCCCGGCACTGGGGGATCGACCTTTACCTCAAGGACGAGTCGGTGCATCCGACCGGGTCGCTGAAGCACCGACTGGCCCGGTCGTTGTTCCTGTACGGGCTCTGCAACGGCTGGATCGGGCCGGGCACCACGATCATCGAGGCGTCGTCCGGCTCCACGGCGGTCTCCGAGGCGTACTTCGCCCGGATGCTGGGACTGCCCTTCATCGCGGTGATGCCCGCCTCCACCTCGCCCGAGAAGATCGCCCAGATCGAGTTCCAGGGCGGCCGGTGCCATCTGGTCCAGGACCCGGCGAAGGTGGTCATCGAGGCACGCTGGCTCGCCGAGGACTGCGGCGGGCACTACATGGACCAGTTCACCTACGCGGAGCGGGCCACCGACTGGCGGGGCAACAACAACATCGCCGAGTCGATCTACGCGCAGCTCGCCCTGGAACGGCATCCGATACCGGCCTGGATCGTGGTCGGTGCGGGTACCGGCGGCACCAGCGCCACCATCGGCCGGTACGCCCGCTACCGGCGGCTGCCCACCAAGCTCTGCGTGGTCGATCCGGAGAACTCCGCGTTCTACCCGGCCTGGCAGGCGGCCGACTGGTCGGTGCGAACCGGTCGGGGGTCCCGGATCGAGGGAATCGGCCGGCCGACCGTCGAGGCGTCGTTCCTGCCCTCGGTGGTGGACCGGATGATGCAGGTACCCGACGCGGCCTCGCTGGCGGCCATGCGAGCCGCCTCGGCGGTGCTGGGTCGGCGGGTGGGCGGCTCGACCGGCACCAACCTGTGGGGTGCCTTCGGCCTGATCGCCGAACTGCTGGCCGCCGGCCGGACGGGCTCGGTGGTCACCCTGATCTGCGACGCGGGCGACCGGTACGCCGACACCTACTACGCCGACGGGTGGGTGACCGGGCAGGGCCTCGACCTGACCCCGCACCTGGCCACCGTCGACCGCTTCCTGACCGACGGTTCCTGGCCGAGTTGACAGCTCGACCCGAAGCGCCGGTCAGGGGCGTCACTGGAACAGCCGGACGATGAACTGGGCCGCGGTGCCGGCGATCGTGTTCTGCAACACCGGCCCCAATCCGCTACCGACCGCCCGGCCGAGGTTGCCGAAGCGGCCCTTTTCCGCGCCTACGTGAGCGGCGGCGGCTGTTGGGTCGACGACGTTTCCGTGGTTGTCGACGTGTCCTTTCTCCTGAAGTGCGGCAATCAGCTCAATCAGCTCGGACAACGCTGGTCCGACGACTTTGCCGATCTGCACCTGGCCGTCGCGCATGATTATCTGGTCGCCGTGGACATGCTCAGTCACCGCGTGCCACCTTTCCGATCTGGACGCCGCCGCCCATCATGTTGATTTCGTCGCCGAATACCAGTTTCCGGTTGTCGATGTTCTGGACGATCTCCCGGGTCGGCGGGTTCTCGAGAGCGTTCGCGATCAGGTTGACCAGACCCTCGACCATGGCGCGGTCGGTGCTCACGAGCGCCGCACTGGTCGCCCCGTTCGTCTCGACCACGAGCGCGTACTGGGTCGCCTGGCGGGCTAGCCGGATGGCTCGCCAGACGTGATACGCGATCAGACCGAGCACGGCGGCGGCGACCAGGACGAGTGCGAAAACCGGAAGTTCCATCTGCCCGGCGCAGCAGAGCAGCAGTACTCCGCCGGCGAACCAGCCACCGGCTCGGGCGATCGCGCGCCCGATTCCCCGACGGTCCGGCTCGGACACCAACGACCGGACCCGGGCGATGCTGCTGAGCTGATAAACGTCGCCGCCGATCCACAACGTGGCTCGGTTGACTCTTATCTGTGTGACGCCGGAATGCTCCGTCACGTTTGCTCCCCTCCTGTGGTCGCTCGGGGCGTCGGGTCGCCGACCTGGGTGATTCATTTACATCCCGGGTCAGCAGAGATAAGCCGGGTGTGAATTGATTACGCGAACCATACTCCGGCAATCGATACGGTCCCACCCACGGGACTGTCGGGAAAGTGACATCCCTGCAATTGTTGCTTCGTTCTGAGAGAAAATCGGCGCTGTCAATCGCCGAATGGTGGACAACGTTTCTCCGACCGTGGTCGGGCCGTCATCGGATGTGCGCGCAGGCGGCACCGCAAGGCGGGGGTGGTCATCCCGCCTGCGGTTGGATGGGGGCTATCGGTCGACGGCTCGCAGCCGAAGGGCCGGCACGCACGGCGGCCCAACCCCGCGCGGCGGAAGCCTCAGCGGGCCGCCGCGCGCTCGGCCAGCCCCGGGTAACGCAGCACGTAGCCTTCCACGTCCACCTCGACCTCGGCGCTGAAGCCGCCGCTGGCGTACCGGAAGCGGTTCGGGCCCAACCCGGTGTACACCTGCTCGGTGGGGAGCACGGTGAGGCTGGGCAGCAGCACCCAGGCCACGCTTATCGAGCGGGCGGTGTCGGGGGGTGCGGTGGTCAGGCCGAGCCGGCGCAGCGGCAGGGTGTTGAACAGCGGTGAGCCACCCAGATCCACGTCCAGGGCGTCGGCCAGCCGATCCGGGTCCTCCACGCCGGGCAGCCCGGCCGGGGCGTGCCCGGCGGCGGTCAGGACCGCGTCGAGATCGCCCTGCTCGGCGGCGGTCACCCGCCATCGCTGGGTCGCCCGTTCCAGCCGTACGCTGCGCCGCCACCCGGCTCCCTCGACCTCGACCTCGAGCCGCACACTGGCCCAGTCGGCGTCGGTGGTCACCTGGTAGCGGCACGTGTAGGGCACCGGGTCGACGGCCAACTGGGTGCCCTGCGCCGTCAGGCCGTGGCCGTCGTCGACCAGGGCGTGCTCGGCACCGGCGGTGTCCGTACGGGTCCACAGCAGTGACTTCGGCGTGGTCGGCATGAGCCGGACGTTACGCCACCCGGCGGAGCCGGGCAGCGTATGCGCCGAAGATCAGCACCGCGCGCGGAACACGGTCGGTCAGTAGCTGCGAACCCGTGGTCGGCCGCCCGTCCCACGCCGGTCCTCGCTGCGGGGCCGCTCGTGCGTGCTCCGGCCCTCCGACCAACCGTTGCGATCACCGCCGAAGCGGCGCTCGCCGCGCGGGTGGTCGTGGTAACGGCGCTCGCCCGGTGCCTGCTCGGCGAAGCGGCGTTCGCCCCGGTGACCGTGGTCGGCGTACCGGCGCTCGCCGCCAGGCCGGTCGCCGAAGCGACGGGGGCCGCCCGGTCGGCTGCCCCGCCGGGGCTGCGGCTCCGGCTCGTCGCGCACCGGCACGCCGCTCGGCTCCCGTGCCCCGGTCAGCTCGGCCAGCACCGGGTCGCCGACGCGGACCCGGGACTGGGCCGGCTCCACACCGGCCTTCTCCAGCATCGCCAGGGTGGTGCGGCGTTGCTTCGGCAGCACCAGGGTGGCCACCGCGCCGGTCTCACCGGCCCGGGCGGTACGCCCCGCGCGGTGCAGGTAGTCCTTCGGGTCCTTGGGCGGGTCGACGTGCAGCACCAGGGAGACCCCGTCGACGTGGATGCCTCGCGCCGCGACGTCGGTGGCGACCAGGACGTTGGTGCGTCCCTCGCGGAACTCCGCCAGGGTGCGGGTGCGCATCCGCTGGGTCTTGCCCCCGTGCAGCCCACCGGCCCGGACGCCCACCGCGGCGAGCTGGGTGACCAGCCGGTCCACGCCCAACTGGGTACGGGCGAACACGATGGTCCGGCCCGCCCGCGCGGCGATCGACGCGGTGACCGGGAACTTCTCCTGCGGCGGAATGAGCAGCAGGTGATGGTCCATCGTGGACACGGCAGCGGTCGGCGGTGCGGTCGAGTGGGTGACCGGGTCGGTCATGAACCGCCGCACCAGCGCGTCGACGTCACCGTCGAGAGTGGCCGAGAAGAGCAGTCGCTGCGCGTCCGCCGGTGTCTTCGCCAACAACTCGGTGACCTCGGGCAGGAAACCCATGTCGGCCATCTGGTCGGCCTCGTCGAGCACGGTGATCTCGACGTCGTCGAGCTGGCAGACACCACGGTCGATCAGGTCGGCGAGCCGACCCGGGGTGGCCACCACCACCTCGACGCCGCGCCGCAGGGCATCGATCTGCCGGTCGTACGGCACCCCGCCGACGGCGGTCTTGAGGAACACGCCGACGGCCTTGCCCAGCGGCAGCAGCGCGTCGTTGACCTGCATGGCCAGTTCCCGGGTGGGCACCAGCACGAGCGCCCGGGGATGCCGGGGGCGGGCCCGCTCACCGGCGGCGATCCGGGCCAGCAACGGCAGCCCGAAGGCGAGGGTCTTGCCGGAGCCGGTCTGCCCCCGGCCCAGCACGTCGCGTCCGGCGAGCGCGTCCGGCACGGTGGCCTGTTGGATCTCGAACGGAGTGGTGATGCCCTGTCGGTCCAGGGCCCGGACCAACTGCCGGGGAAGGCCGAGCGAGTCGAAGGTGACCGGGGCGGTCGAGCCGGCCGGTTGCGGCGCGGCGGGGAGGTCGGCGGAGATCGGGGGCATGCCGAGTTCAGCGGAGGTGGTCAAGAAATGCCTTTCGAGCGGGGCGCATCTTCGCGATGTCCCGCTGCGGCCGTGGCCGCCGGATCTTCCGCAAGATCGCCCATGGGCGCGTGGTCACGCGCCAGGTCAATGATCAGCGACAAGTGTACGGCGGCCGGCGCGTGCCTGCTTGCGACCGGAGCCGGGTAGTGGGCGGACTCACCAACGATCCACAAGCCGTCGGTCGTCTGCCAGGCCACCGCTCGCGCTGGGCAGCGCGTCGTTCGCGAACAGCACCACGAGGACGCTGATCGCCACCAGCACCCCCAGCGCGACCGCCATCAGGATCACGACCCGGAGGGTGCCGCGGGACCGCTCGGCCGCCGTGTCCGCCCAACCCTGGGCCAGGATGTGCCCGGTCAACGAGCCGGAGGTCTCCTGGTCACCGGTCGGGAACGCCACCGTCGCCGAACTCTCGAGTCCGGCGTAGTACGCGCTCAGGTCGGAACCGCCGGGACGCTGTGCCGGCACTGGCCCGGCCGGCCGCTGCGGGCGTTCCGCCTCGGCCGGTCGGTACGCCTGGTCCGCTTCGCCCGACCGGTGGGTGGGCTCCGCTTCGCCCGACCGGCCGCCTGGCGGCGAACCGGTCGCGGGCGTCCCGACCCACGCGGGGGTCTCGGACAGGCTGCTCGGGGTTCGCGTCGCACCCGGATCCGCGCCCGACGGACCCACCGCCGCCAGCGACCCGACGGAGCCCGCGAGCGACCCGGCGGAGCCCGGGCGCAGCCCTGGACGGGACGAAGGCCGGGGCGCGGCCCCGGGTGAGCTGGGCGCGGGCTCGTCACGGCGGCCGGCGGGATTCGTCGGCGGCGGCCAGACGGGCAGCGCCGGCGCCGGCACGACCGGCGCCCCGTCGGCCTCGCGAGGTCCGGCGGGCGGAACACTTCGGGAACCAGCGGCGGACGGCGTGGGTCGGGTGGTCTCGACGGACGGTGTCGCGCGGGTCGGGTCGGCGGTCGCCGGTGCGACCCCGACGACGTCGGCGGTGGCCGGTGGGGGCGGGAACGGCGGTGCCGGCAGCGGACCCGGTGGCGGCGGTGGTGCCGGCACGGGCGGACCGGGCGGCGGTGTCGGCGGGCCCGGCACCGGTGGTGCGGGACGGGGGGTGGGCGACGGAACCGGGGCCGGTCCGGGCGGGTACGGACCGGGCGTCGGCGGCGCCGGTGCTGGCGAGGGCGGTGCCGGCGATGGTGGAGTCGGTCCAGGTGGAATCGGGCCGGGCACCGGGGGATGGGGTGCCGGTTCCGGCTCGGGCGCCGGTGGCGTGGGCGGCTCGGCCGGCTCGGGCGGCCGGGCGGGCTCCGGTGGTTGGACCGGCTCCGGCCCGGCTGGAGGGGCCACCTGAGCCGGAGGGACCACCTGAGCCGGAGGGGCCACCTGAGCCGGAGGGGCCACCTGAGCCGGTCCGGCCACCTTGGCAGGAGTCGCCACCTGAGCCGGAGTGGAGCGATAGACACCTGGTGCCTTGCCGCCGCCTCCGGCCGACTGCGCCTCGTCCACGCTCACGGGGCTGAGGTTGGGCACCCGAACGCTGGCCCGTGCCGCTTTCGGTGCGGCCGGCTGCTGGCGCGGCTCGCTCGTGCCCACCGGTCCGGCGGCGGCCCGGTACGTGGTGCCCCCGCCGGTCATGGCCGGTCCGGAGCCTTCCGGTGGCTGCCCATGAGGCACGTCGCCGGCTGCCGTCACCCTGGCGACGCCCGCCCGGCCTCGGGCCGGAACCGCCGACTGGCCGGCGACGTCCGGGGCCGGACGCGAGGTGGGTGGTTGCGCGACCGGGGGTTGGGCCGGTTCATCGGTCGCCGGGTCCGGGGCGCTGCCGGTGGCCGGCCCCGCCGGAACCTCTTGCTCCGTCATCGTCGCCTCCGCGCCACGCTCGCCACCGACCCGTACCGCCGGACCGGGAGTGCCTGAGTGACACCGTGCCACATTCCACCCGTGCGGCACACCCGGAGTGGGTACCGCGTCGCGGTGTCATCGACCGCCGGGCAGCCTGGATATCGACCGAGACTTATCGCTGCGGGCGTCGCGGAGTCGGCAGTGCGGGATGTCGGGTCAGGTCACCGTCCGCCGACCGTGGACGGGCTGGCCGAGGCGCTGTCCTCCGGTGCGGCGCTGTCCTCCGGTGCCGCGCTGCTCGCCGCGGTCGTCGGGTCGGCCTTGGCGGCAGCCGTGGTCGGCGCGACGCTGCTGGCTTCCAGGGTCGGTGCGGTGGTCTCGGACGCGGAGTCCGTCGCCGACGGGGTGGTGGTCGCCGACCGGGTCGTCGACGGGGTGGTGGTCGCCGAGGAGGTTGCCGACGGTGTGGTCGAGCCCGTCGGGGTCGGTGACGGCGACGTGCTGCCTGACGGAGTGGGCGAGGGAGTCGGCGTCTTGGTCGGCTTCGGCGTCTTGGTCGGCTTGGGCGTGGGCTTCGGTGTCGGCTTGGGCTCGGGGGTCGGCGGTTGCGACGGGGTCGGCGTGGTCGTCGGTGCCGGCACCGCGCCCACCACCCGGGTCGCGGCGTAGAGCCGGGACCACCGGACCGTAGAGATCTTCACCACGTCACCGGTGGTCGGCGCGTGGATCATCTTGCCGCCGCCGATGTACATCCCCACGTGGTGGATGCTGCGCCAACTGCTGCCCGAGGCGAAGAAGAGCAGGTCACCGGGGAGCAGGGCGGTGCGGGGCACGGTCCGCGAGCTGGTCGCGCGGTACTGGTCCCGGGAAACCCGGGGCAGTTGGCGGTAACCCGCCGACCGGTACGCCGCCCACATCAGGCCCGAGCAGTCGAACGAGTTCGGCCCCTCGGCAGCCCAGACGTACGGGTCACCGAGCTGCTTGCGGGCGTACGCGACGGCGGCCTTCGCCGTGGGATGGGCGGCCAGCCCGCCGGCGGACTGGTCGACGTAGTCGGCACCGAGCTGCTGCTCGGCGGCCTCCTGCTGGCGGGCCAGCTCGACCAGCTGCGCGGAGTTCTCGTCGCGCAGCTTGATCAGCTCTGCCTCGGCGTCGCGCAGTGCCTGCTGGGTGGCGGTGTACTGCTGCTGAACGCCCTCAAGGCGCGACTTGGCGGCCGTGTACGCCTGGGTCGCCACCTGCTCGTCGGCCCGGGCGCGCGCCATCCTGCCGGCGGCCGGGCCGGTGTCGTGCCCGACCTTCTCTCCCCGGTTGGCCCGACTGAGCAGATCCAGGTCACGCAGGTCGGTGGCGAAACCGCCGGAGGGCAGCGCGGCCGCCGCCTTCATCGCCTCGGCGGCGGCCTGGTCGGCACCCTGCTGAGCCTGCTGGACCGCCCCCCGGGCGAACTCAAGATCACGCTCGGCGGTGCGGAACTGGACCTGCACCTCGTTGCGCTGCTGTTCGAGTTCGAGGAGTCGGGTGCCCAACTCGGCGACCCGTGCCTCGGCAGCCGTGATCCGGTTCTCCAGCGCGCTGGCACCGGGAGCGCCGAGCGTCGGTGGCGTCAGGCCCGGGGTGGTACCGGCGGGCATGCCGGGTAGTTGGAGGGGACCGGTCACCGTGGGCCGGGAACCCGTGTCGGGCACCGTGACGGGTATGCCGGGCTCGGCGTACGCCGGTGCGGCGAGGACCGTGCTGGCGACCGCGGCGAGCAGGGCGGACCAGAGGGCCGGACGTAGCACCGGTGAGACCACCGGACCTCGTCGCCGCTGCCGTCCGTCCGCGCTGTCGATCATTCCGCTCCCCGTCCGGCGTAGCTGTGCCACGCCCGGTCGGCGCGGCGGTTCGGGACGCTACCAGTGTGTGTCGTGCCCCACCCTGTCTTACCTCACCCGGTGCACTGATGTCGATGTCTGGCCGGATAACGGGAGGCTGAGAGTCTGCTGCCAACGACCACGGTGTGAGTTGTCAGCGCGGCCGACGTAGGCTCGGGTGGCGACCGCGCTCGGGTCGTGACCGCAGGTGGAAGGGGACGGGGCTTTCGATGGACGCCGGACTCAAGCGCGAGCTAGAAGCGAAGGTGTACGCGGGGGAGCGGCTGACCCGTGAGGACGGGATCGCCCTCTACGCCAGCGACGACCTGACCTGGTTGGGGCGGCTGGCCCACCACAGGCGCACCGAGATGAACGGCGACCGGGTGATGTTCAACGTCAACCGGCACCTGAATCTCACGAACGTGTGCAGCGCGAGCTGCGCGTACTGCTCCTTCCAGCGCAAGCCGGGGGAGAAGGACGCGTACACGATGCGCATCGACGAGGCGGTCCGTAAGGCCAAGGAGATGGAGGACGAGCAGCTCACCGAGTTGCACATCGTCAACGGCCTGCACCCGACGCTGCCCTGGCGCTACTACCCCAAGGTGCTGCGCGAGCTGAAGGCCGCGCTGCCGAACGTGAAGCTCAAGGCGTTCACCGCGACCGAGGTGCAGTGGTTCGAGAAGATCAGCGGACTGGGTGCGGACGAGATCCTCGACGAGCTGATGGACGCTGGCCTGGAGTCGCTCACCGGCGGCGGCGCGGAGATCTTCGACTGGGAGATCCGTCAGCACATCGTCGACCACGCCTGTCACTGGGAGGACTGGTCCCGGATCCACCGGCTGGCGCACAGCAAGGGCATGAAGACGCCGTCGACGATGCTCTACGGCCACATCGAGGAGCCCCGGCACCGGGTCGACCACGTACTGCGGCTGCGCGAGTTGCAGGACGAGACCGGCGGCTTCCTGGTCTTCATCCCGCTTCGCTACCAGCACGACTTCGTCGACTCGGCGGACGGCAAGATCCGTAACCGGATCCAGGCCCGCACCACGATGGCCTCTCCGGCCGAGTCGCTGAAGACCTTCGCGGTCTCCCGGCTGCTGTTCGACAACGTCCCGCACGTCAAGTGCTTCTGGGTGATGCACGGCCTGTCGGTGGCCCAGCTCTCGCTCAACTTCGGTGTCGACGACCTGGACGGCTCGGTCGTGGAATACAAGATCACGCACGACGCCGACTCGTACGGGACGCCGAACACCATGCACCGCGACGACCTGCTGCACCTCATCTGGGACGCCGGGTTCCGGCCGGTCGAGCGCAACACCCGCTACGAGGTGGTCCGCGAGTACGACGCCGCTCCCACGCTTGCCGAACGCCGGGCCGAGCCGCAGCAGGTCTGGGCCTGACCCGACGCGTACCCTGGCACGACGATGACCGAGCAGCAGAGCGCGTTCCCCCGCCGGGATGCCGAGGGGCGGATCCGGACCCTGGGCGACCTGGTGGGGGTGGGGCTTGCCGGGGTGGTCATCGGGCTGCTGGTACTGGTGCTCTTCGACGTGGCCTTCGCCTGGTTCGGTGCCGGTGAGTTCGGCCAGGCCAACGGCTGGCTCGCCGTGATCCTGCCCGCCTGGCTGTTCTGGGAGGACTTCCGGGCCTGGGGTTTCGGTGCCCCCCGGGTGGTGGCCGCGCTGGTGGCCGTGGGGACGGCGGTGGTCTCCGGGCTGCTGGTGGCCGGTCTGGCGACGCCGCTGCCGGCACTGCTGTCCGGTGTGCTCGCGGCGACCACGTTCACCGTGGTGTACGCGACGATCTGGTTTCCCGGCGTGCGCTGGCTGGCCAACCGGACCGGCTGAGACGAAGTGATGAGCGAGCGGAGCGAACGAACGTGAGTGCGGCGGTCAAGTACACGCTGGGCCGGATCGGTCTGTTCGTGGTCGTGGTGGCGGCCCTCTGGCCGGTCGACATGGACATCTTCCTCAAGTTGATCCTGGCGCTGCTGTTCTCCGCCGCCCTCTCGTTCTTCCTGCTGAAGGGCTGGCGTGACGAGATGGCCGAGGAGATGGCCGCCGCCGCCGAGCGTCGCCGGGTGGAGAAGGAGCGGCTGCGGTCGGCGCTGGCCGGCGACGACCAGGCCGACGGTGCGCCGGGTGACCGGCCCACCGAGGAGAAGGGCTGACGCGTCCGGCAGTCCGGCGTTCGCCTGTGTGCTGTGCCGGTCGGCGGAACCATGTCGCCGGCATGAGGATCAGGCTGGGATGGACCAAACAACGATCAATGTTGATATGACCATGTGACCGGTGGTGGGCTGTCCGCTACCGAGCGGGGGATCCCCGCGCCTCCAGGAGGTTGTCCATGGCCTTCCGTTCAATCCCCGTCCGCCGTGCCCTGGCGCTCATCGTCGCCGCCGGGCTCGGCCTGCTCACCATCGCCGCGCCACCGGTCTCCGCCGAGCCGGCGCCCAACCGGGACGAACAACCGGCCGCCGTGCCCTACCGGGTGCTCGGCCCGAAGACCCTCGCCGATCGCAACGCGGTCGCCCGTACCGGCGCCGCCATCGACTACTCCGAGCACGGGGTGCTGCACGTCTCGGCCACCCGGGCCGAGGCCGCCGCCATCACCCGGCTCGGGTTCCGGCTGGAGGCGATCGCCGCGCTGCCCACCGACCGGGGGCAGGCCGACGGCGACATCGGGATCCTCGGCTTCCCGTCGGCCGACTCCAACTACCACGACTACCCGGAGATGATCGCGGCGGTCAACAAGGTGGTGGCCGACCATCCCACGATCGCGCGGAAGATCAGCATCGGCAGCTCGTACGAGGGCCGTGACCTGGTCGCGGTGAAGATCTCCGACAACGTCGCCTCCGACGAGAACGAGCCGGAGATCCTGTTCAACGCCCAGCAGCACGCCCGCGAGCACCTCACCGTCGAGATGGCGCTCTACCTGTTGAACCTCTTCACCGACAACTACGGCTCCGACTCCCGGATCACCAGCCTGGTGAACAACCGGGAGATCTGGGTCGTGCCGTCGGTCAACCCGGACGGCAGCGAGTACGACATCGCCACCGGCTCCTACCGGTCGTGGCGCAAGAACCGCCAACCCAACAGCGGATCGTCGTACGTGGGCACCGACCTGAACCGGAACTGGAGCTACAACTTCGGGTGCTGCGGCGGCTCGTCCGGCTCCACCTCATCGGACACCTACCGGGGTCCGTCGGCGTTCTCCGCGCCCGAGACGCAGGCGCTACGCAACTTCGTCAACAGCCGGGTCGTCGGCGGGACGCAGCAGATCAAGGCCAACATCGACTTCCACACCTACTCCGAGCTGGTGCTCTGGCCGTACGGCTACACGACCAGCAACACCGCGACCGGGATGAACGCCGACCAGTACAACACCTTCGCCACCATCGGCCAGCAGATGGCGGCGACGAACGGATTCACCCCGCAGCAGTCCAGCGACCTGTACATCACCGACGGCAGCAGCATCGACTGGATGTGGGCGGAGCACGGTATCTGGGCGTACACCTTCGAGCTGTATCCGGGCGGTGCCTCCGGCGGCGGCTTCTACCCGCCCGACGAGGTCATCCCGCAACAGACCTCGCGCAACCGCGAGGCGGTGCTGATCCTTTCCGAGTACGCCGACTGCCCGTACCGGGCCATCGGGAAGCAGGCGCAGTACTGCGGCAGCGGCGGTGGGGGGACCACGGTCTGGTCGGACACCTTCGAGACCGCGACCGGCTGGACGATCAACCCCAACGGCACCGACAGCGCGACCACCGGGCAGTGGGAGCGCGGTGCCGCGCAGGCCACCACCTCCAGCGGAGCCAAGCAGCTCACCCCGTACGCGGGCAGCAACGACCTGGTCACCGGCCGGCTCGCCGGCAGCGGTGCGGGTGACTACGACATCGACGGCGGGGTGACGAGCGCCCGCTCGCCGGCTGTCGCACTGCCGTCCAGCGGCACGTTGACCCTGTCGCTGGCCTGGTACCTGGCACACGGTTCGAACTCGTCGTCGGCGGACTACTTCCGGGTCAGCGTGGTGCACAACGGCGGCACCACGGCGCTGCTCACCCAGGCCGGTGCGGCCAGCAACCGTAACGGTGCCTGGACCGTGTCGAACCTCAACCTCACCCCGTACGCCGGCCAGTCCGTGCGGATCCTGGTCGAGGCCGCGGACACCTCGACCGCCAGCCTCGTCGAGGCGGCTGTGGACAACGTCACCATCACCGCCTCCTGAGAGCGGACGGGGCCCCGCCACCCCCCTCGCGCGGGGCCCCGTTCCAGGGATCAAACGGGCAGACCGCCGTTCTCCCGGCGGCTCGCGGCCCGGCCTGCGGCAGCGCGACGGCCTGCCCGGCGGGGCACCGACACGACGTGCGCTACCGTCTTACCGACCCGTTCCAGCGAAGCCGGTGAGACACCGGCGCTGTCCCGCAACTGTGATGCCCCGTTACCGGGGACGAGCCAGGTCGCCTGGGGCGCGGTCGCGATCCGCGCTCTCGAGGAAGGGCGCCTCGCGGACGGGCGCCCCTGGCTCCCTGTCGGCGAAGCAGCACACTCCTCGACCGACAGGAGGACCGATGTTCAGACGTACGCCCAGGGTCTTCGCCGCCAGCCTGGCGGTGGCCGCGCTCGCGCTCGGCGCCTGCGCCGAGAAGACCACCGACACCCCCGCCGCCAGCGGCAGCCCCAGCGCCGCCGCCTTCCCCGTCACCGTCGGGACGCTGACGCTGGAACAGCGACCTGAAAAGATCGTCTCGCTGTCGGCGACCGCCACCGAGATGCTCTTCGCGATCGGGGCCGGTGCGCAGGTCACCGCGGTCGACGACCAGTCCAACTTCCCGGCCGACGCGCCGAAGACGGACCTCTCCGGCTACCAGCCGAACGCCGAGGCGGTCGCCGCCAAGGAGCCCGACCTGGTGGTGCTCAGCGACGACCGCAACAAGATCGTCGAGCAGCTCGCCAAGCTCAAGATCCCGGTCTACCAGACTCCCGCCGCGCAGACCCTCGACGACTCGTACCGGCAGCTCACCGAGCTGGGCACGCTCACCGGTAACGCCGACGCGGCGGCCGACGTGGTGCAGCGGATGAAGGACGACATCACGAAGATCGTGGCCGAGGTGCCGCAGCGGGCGCAGGCGCCCACCTACTTCCACGAGCTGGGCCCGGAGCTGTACACGGCCACCAGCAAGACCTTCATCGGTTCGATCTACCGCCTGGCCGGGCTGGAGAACATCGCCGACGCGGCCGACGCCGACGGCAAGAACGGCGGCTACCCGCAGCTGTCCCAGGAAGTGATCGTCGACGCCGACCCGGACTTCATCTTCCTCTCCGACGTGAAGTGCTGCCAGCAGAGCGCCGCGACGGTCAAGGCGCGCAGCGGCTGGGGTTCGCTCACCGCGGTGCAGCAGGACCAGGTCGTGGAACTCGACGACGATGTCGCCTCCCGCTGGGGGCCGCGCGTGGTGGACCTGCTGCGGACCATCGTGGACGCCACCGCCAAGGTGTCCCAGTGACGCTGGCCGTCGGCTGACCGGATCGTGCACGACGTGCTGAAGCGCGGCCGTACCGTCGCACCGGCCGGGGCGGTCACCCCACCCCGGCCGGCCGGGCTGCGGAAGCGTTGGCTCGCGGCCGGGGTGGGCGCGGTGCTCGTCGCGCTGGTGGCCGGGGTCTCGCTCGGCCCGGTCAGCCTGCCGCCCGGCAGCGTCGCGATCGAACTGCTCAACCTGCTGCCCTGGGTACGCCTGGACAGCGGGCTGACCGAGCGGGAGATCGCCATCGTCACCGAGTTGCGGCTGCCCCGGGCGGTGCTGGGTCTGCTGGTCGGCGGGCTGCTCGCCCTGGCCGGCGGCGCCTACCAGGGGGTGTTCCGCAATCCCCTGGCCGACCCGTACCTGCTCGGCGTCGCGGCCGGGGCCGGGCTCGCGGTCACCGTGGTGCTGACCCTGGGGGTGGGCGCGGGCGGAGCGCTGAGCGGCCTGCCGGCCACCATCCCGCTGGCCGCCTTCGTCGGTTCCCTCGGCGCGGTGGCGATGACCTACCTGCTCGGCTCCGCCGGTGGGCGCAGCCGCTCCCCGGCGACCCTGATCCTGGCCGGGGTGGCCGTCTCCGCGTTCCTCAGCGCCGGGCAGACGTACCTGCTGCAACGAAACGCGGAGAGCATCCAGCCGGTGTACTCCTGGCTGCTCGGCCGGCTGGCCACCGCCGGCTGGCAGGACGTCCGGCTGGTGCTGCCGTACTTCCTGCTGACCAGCCTGGTCATCCTCCTGCACCGGCGGGAGCTGGACGTGCTGTCGGTGGGCGACGACGAGGCGGCCAGCCTCGGCCTGCACCCGCAGCGGTCCCGGTACCTGCTGATCGCCGCCGCCTCGCTGGGCACCGCCGCCGCCGTCTCCGCCTCCGGCCTGATCGGCTTCGTCGGCATCATCGTGCCGCACACCGTACGGATGCTGGCCGGGGCGAGCTACCGGGTGATCCTGCCGCTGTCGCTGCTGTTCGGTGGTGCCTTCCTGGCGCTGACCGACGTGGTGGCGCGGACCGCCGCCGCACCCCAGGAGATCCCGATCGGGGTGGTCACCGCGCTGCTGGGTGGCCCGTTCTTCGTGGTGGTGCTGCGCTCGGCCCGGCGGGTGCTGACATGACCGGTTCGTCGGGCCCGCCCGCCGTCGAACTGCGGGACCTGCGGATCAGCCTGGACGGCACGTCGATCCTCGCGGGCGTCGACCTGACCGTCGCCGCCGGCGAGTGGGTCACGGTGATCGGTCCCAACGGCGCGGGCAAGTCGACACTGCTGCGTGTCGTCGGCGGCCTGCTCCCCGCGCCGGACGCCGTCCGGCTCTTCGGTACGCCGATCGGCGGGCTGCCTCGCCGGGAACGGGCCCGGGTGGTGGCCACGGTCGCGCAGTCGCCGGTCGTACCGCCCGGCATGGCGGTGCTGGACTACGTGCTGCTCGGCCGCACCCCGTACATCCCACCGCTGGGTCGGGAGTCCGCCGCCGACCTGGCCGTGGTGCACGAGGTGCTCGACCGGCTCGACCTCGCCGGCTTCCACGCCCGGGAACTGGCCACCCTCTCCGGCGGTGAGCGGCAGCGGGTCTTCCTGGCCCGGGCGCTGGCCCAGGGCGCCACCCTGCTGCTGCTCGACGAGCCCACCAGCGCTCTCGACATCGGCCACCAGCAGGAGGTGCTCGAACTGGTCGACCAGCTCCGCCGGACACACGGGCTGACGGTGCTGGCCACCATGCACGACCTGTCCATCGCCGGCGAGTACGCCGACCGCATGGTGCTGCTCGCCGCCGGTCGGGTGGCCGCGGTCGGCACCCCCCGGGAGGTGCTCACCGACCGGCTGCTCGCCGAGCACTACCGGGCCAGCGTCCGTGTGGTCGACGGTGAACACGGCCCGCTCGTGGTGCCGGTACGCCCCAGGCGACAGTAGTCCGGCCGCCGGGCGGGTCAGCCGGGGGCGGGCACCGGGCCGAGGATGGAGAAGAACGCCCCCTGCGGGTCGGTAAGCACCGCGAACCGGCCCCGGGGCAGATCGGTCGGCGGGACGGACACGCTGCCGCCGAGCCGCTGCGCCTCGTCGGCCACCGCGTCGGTGTCGGTCACCCCGAAGTAGACCATCCAGTGTGACGGCAGGTCGCCCCACTCCTCGCCGACCATCGGCATCATCCCGGCCACCTGCTGGCCGTCGCGCTGCCAGGTGGTGTAGGTGATCGCATCCATCGGCTGGTCGTCGGCCGTCCAGCCGAAGACCGCACCGTAGAACTCCTTGGCCCGGTCGGGCTCCCGGGTGGTCAGCTCGGCCCAGGTCAGCGCGCCCGGCACGTCGAAGACCTCCGCGCCGGGAAGGCCCAGCGACTGCCACACCCCGAACGACGCCCCGGCCGGGTCGGTGAGCACCGCCGAGCGACGGGAGCCGGACACCTCGACGGGGCCCGAGCGGAGCCGCCCACCGGTGGCCGTCACGAGTTCGCAGGCCGTGTCGACATCCTCGGTGGCCAGGTAGGGCGTCCAGGCCGGCTGCCCGTCGTCGGTCGGGCCAGCGCCGGCCACCGGTCTGCCCTGCTGGTGGAAGACGAGACGGCCGGTCGGCGGTTCGCCGGTCGCCTCGGCGACCGCCCAGCCGAACAGCGGCGCGTAGAAGCCGGCCGCCGCGGCGGGATCGCTGGTGAACAGGTCGACCCAGGCCGGCCTTCCCGGTGGAATGCTGGTCATGCGCGTACGCTCCGGTTCCGTCGATGTGGGGGCGGTCCGAGGGTCGCATCCGGGTCCGACACCCCGCTGGCGGTTCAGCGGGTTCCGGCGAGGGCGATGACGTGGAACAGGGCACCGTGGGGGTCGCGGAGCGCGGCGAAGCGGCCGGCCGGGATGTCGCGGGGCGGCACCAGGATCGTGCCACCCAGTTCGGCGGCGCGCGCCGCGCTGGCGTCCGCGTCGGCCACCGCGAAGTACACCGACCAGTACGCCGGTCCGTCCGCGGGGAACTCGTCGCCCAGCGGCGGCATCATCCCCGCCACCAGGCGGTCGCCGAGCCGCCAACCGGTGTAGGCGACCTGACCCATCGGCTCCTCCTCCGGCTGCCAGCCGAAGACCAGCTCGTAGAAGATCCGTGCGCCGTCCGGATCGGGGGTGACCAGTTCGGTCCAGCTCATCGCGCCGGGCACGTCGAACACCTCGGCCCCGGCGAAGGTCATCGGCTGCCAGACACTGAACGCGGCCCCGGCGGGATCGGTGAAAACCGCCATCCGACCCCGGTCGAAGACCTCGAACGGCGGCACCACCACCTGTCCACCGGCCCGCTCCACCCGGCCGGCGACCAGATCCGCGTCGTCGGTGGCCACGTACGTCGACCAGATCGGCACCTGGTCCGGTACGGCCGGTTGGCCCGCCCCGGCCACCGCCCGCCCGTCCAGCAGGAAGACCGTGTACCCGCCCGCCTCCGGCTCGGGGTCGACCCGGCCGGTCCAGCCGAACAGTTCCGGGTAGAACCGCCGGGCCGCGTCGAGTCCCGGCGTCGCCAGGTCGGCCCAACAGGGCGTACCCGACGCGACGCTGACCACGGCCACCCCTCCCGACCCGCGGCGACCACCGACCGGTCGCCCTTCTCGGCATGGTGGCACCGGTGCGCCGCCGTTCGGGGTGGAAACCGGGGGAACGTCAACTGAACCGGCGACCCGGTCCCGCCCGGTCGGGAGTCAGCCGAGCGGGGCGGGTAGCGGCGCGGCGTGCAGCACGGACAGCCGGGACACCGCCCGGGTGAGCACCACGTACAGCCGGTTCAGGCCGCGTGGCTCGGCGGTCACGATGGCGGCCGGTTCGACCGCGATGACGTGGTCGTACTCCAGGCCCTTGACCAGGGTGGCGGGCATCACCGTGACGCGCGCGCCGATGGCCGGGTCGTCGGGGGTCGCGGTCTGCACCCCCGCCTCGGCCAGCGCCGACCGCAGCCCGGCCACGGCGTCGTCGGCGGCGATCACCGCGATCGACCCCTCGAACGTGAGCGCCGCCCGTACCTCGGCCACCGTCGCGGCCGTGAGATCGCTGACGGTACGCACCTCGAGCGCGCCGTCGTTGCGCAGCGACTCGGCCGGCGGCACGTCGACGGCCAGCGCCGGTAGCAGCCGGTTGGCGAAGGCGAGCACGGCGGCGGGCACCCGGAACCCGATGGTCAACGGCACCACCGTCGCGTCCGGCTTGCCCAGGTGGCGCAGGCTCTCCCGCCAGTCGCTGGCCGCCCACGGCGCGGTCGCCTGCGCCAGGTCGCCGAGGAGCGTGAGCGAGCCGTGCTCGCTGCGCCGGGCGATGACCCTGCACTGCATCGGGGAGAGGTCCTGGGCCTCGTCCACCACGACATGGCCGTAGCCGCCCGGCCGTTCCAGCAGTCCGGCCGCCTCGTCGATCAGCACCGCGTCGGCGGCCGTCCAGCGGGTCGCCTTCGCCGTCCGTCCCAAACCGGTGCCGGTGGCGCGCCCGGTCCCGGGTGCCGGGTGGGTGAGCAGGCGTTGCTCGTCTGGCGTGAGCAGACCGTCAGCGGCCTGGGCGAGCCGGTCCGGGTCGGTGTACAGCGCGTGCAGCAGTCCGTCCGGGGTGAGCGCCGGCCAGACGGCGTCCAGGAATCCGGTGACCGGTTTCGACCGGCTCATCCGGCGCAGCCACGCGTCGCCGGGTGATTCCGCCCGCCGGGCCTCGGCCTGCCGTTGCAGCAGTCCGACCACCCGGGCCCGGACCCGGTCCCGCCCGACGGCGTACGGCAGTCGCTCCGCGCGGGTGTCCTGGACCAGCCGGTGCAGCGGCTCCAGCCCGATCCGCCAGCGGAACGAGCCGTCGGAGACGAGCACCGGCTCCGCCGGCTCGCCGACGTACGCGTCGACGGCCCGACGCAGCACCTCGGCCATCCGGGCGTCGTGCTTGAGCCTGGCCACCACCGGCGGGTCCGCCGCGCGGACCGGCACCCGGGCGACCAGGTCCTCCACGGTGGCCTGCTCCACCTCGACCTCACCGAGCGCGGGCAGCACCGCCGCGATGTAGCCGAGGAAGGCCCGGTTCGGCCCCACGACCAGCACCTTCGACCGGCGTAGCCGCTCCCGGTGCAGGTAGAGCAGGTACGCCGCCCGGTGCAGACCGACGGCGGTCTTGCCGGTGCCCGGGGCGCCCTGCACGCAGATCGAGTCGGCCAGGTCGGCCCGGACGAGTTCGTCCTGCTCGGGCTGGATGGTGGCGACGATGTCGCGCATCGGACCGACCCGGGGACGTTCGATCTCGGCGGTGAGGATCCGGCTGGCCGTGCCGAGTTCCTCGCCCCGGTCGAGGTGCTCGTCCTCGAAGCTGGTCAGCTTCCCGTCGCCGAACCCGAACCGACGGCGTACCGCGAGACCCCGCGGATCGCGGGCACTGGCCCGGTAGAACGTGCGGGAGATCGGTGCCCGCCAGTCCAGCACCAGCGGTTCGCCCTGCTCGTCGGTGACGTGCCGGCGGCCGACGTGGTAGCGGCGGCCGGCGTGTTCGGCATCCGCGTCGCCGAAGTCGAGTCGGCCGAAGAAGAGCGGGGTGCGCGGGTCGTCGGCCAGTTCGGCGACCCGCCGGGCCAGGTGCCGGCCGAGCTGTTCGGCGGTGTACGCGTCTCCGGCCACCTTGTCGCCGGTGGCGAAGAGCGCCTCGGCGCGTTCCCGCATCCGGTGCAGCGCCGCCCGCGAGCGGGTCAGGTGCGCCCGTTCGGCGGCCAACTCGTCGTCGAGCGTGGGCGGTTGGGGCGTTTTGTGGGCGTGCAGGCTCATCCACGGACTCCTCGACACGGGAAGAAGGCTGCCGCTCGCGTTTCCGACGCGTGGGTCGGCGCGGGGACGTCCGCTGCGGTGCTACTCACCGCGGCCGTCGGGCGGAACGAACAGCCTACTCCCGGGAATGCCGTGGACAACCGATTTCCCCTCGCCCCGGGCGGGGCGGATGCGGGGTTGGCCACTTCCGTGACGTCCGCCTGAGCAGGTCACGGGCGGCGGGGATACGGTCGGGGCATGGTCGAGCGCCTTGCCCGCCCCCGCGTCGGGCACATCCAGTTCCTCAACTGCCTGCCCATCTACTGGGGGCTGATGCGCTCCGGCGCCCTGCTCGACGTCGACCTGCGCAAGGACTCGCCGGACCGGCTCAGCGCCCAACTCGTCGCCGGTGACCTGGACATCGGGCCGATCACCTTGGTCGAGTACCTGCGGCACGCCGACGAGCTGCTGCTCCTGCCCGACCTGGCGGTGGGCAGCGACGGACCGGTGCTGTCGGTCAACCTGGTCAGCACCCGGCCACTGGCGGACCTCGACCGGGCCCGGGTGGCGCTGGGCTCCACCTCGCGGACCGGCGTGCTGCTCGCCCAGTTGCTGCTGCGCGAGCGGTACGGGGTCCGTCCGGAGTACTTCCGATGCCCGCCGGACCTGACCCAGATGTTGTTGGAGGCCGACGCCGCGGTGCTGATCGGCGACGTGGCGCTGCGGGCGATGTACGAGGCACCCCGACAGGGGCTGACCGTGACCGACCTGGGTCAGGCGTGGCGGCAGTGGACCGGACTGCCGATGGTCTTCGCCGTCTGGGCGGTCCGCCGTGACTTCGCCGCCGCCCATCCCGGCCTGGTCAAGGAGGTGCACGAGGCGTTCCTCCGCTCGCGCGACCTGTGCCTGGCCGAGTTGGACCAGGTCGCCGAGTCGGCCGCCCGGTGGGAGCCGTTCGACGCCAGCACGCTCGCCGACTACTTCCGTACCCTGGACTTCTCCCTCGGCGAGCGCCAGATCGCCGGCATCCGCGAGTTCGCCCGCCTCACCGCCGCCCACGGCGAAACCCCGCCCCTCCCCCCCACCGGCCCCCCCTTCTTCACCCGCTGACCCACCCCGGCCACCCCCGCGATCTTGCACTTTTCGTCCCCGTTTTTCGGGCACAAGCCGCGTTTCGGCGACCAGAAGTGCAAGATCGACGCGGAGTCGGGGCGCGGGTCAGGGGCTGGTGGTGAGGAGGGCTTCGGTGATCTTCTCGCAGTTCTTCATGCCGTACTCGTAGCCCTTGTTGATCGGGTACTGGAGCATCACGCCCATGGTCCAGGTGTCGCCGATCGCCAGGCAGTTGACGTGGATCTCCTGCTCGCGGGTGCGGTCGACCCAGCCGTTCTTGATGGCGATCGTCTTCGCCTCGGCGGCCGGGAACGCCTTGCGGATGCCGAAGTCGCCGGCACCGCGTACCTGGCGCATCTCGCCGAGCAGCCACTTCGTCCACTTCGGGCCGGCGGCGGTGCCCTCGGCGATGCAGTTGCCGAGGCGGGCGGTGTCCCGGGGGGAGAGTTGGGTACGGCTCCAGCCGAGATCGCTGGACACCTTGCTGTCGGTCAGGTCGCAGGTGGACAGCAGCCGCTTGATCGAGGCGGACCTGCCGATCTGGGTGTAGAGCTGCTCGGTGCGGGTGTTGTCGCTGTCCCGGATGATCCGGGTCAGGTCGTCCAGCTTCCCGTCGCTCGGGGTCTGCCCGGCGTCAGCGGTACGGCGCAGGTAGTCGGCGACGATCCAGGCCTTGATCAGCGAGGCGGTGGTGCTGGTCTCGGCCATGTTGTCCGAGCCGATGATCTCGCCGGACCGGCGGTCCAGCACGCTCCACGCGTACCAGCCGTCGATGTCCAGATCGATCTCCTTGGCCTCGAACGGCAGCGGCTCGGGCTCCGGTGCAGGGCTCGGCGACGGCGACGGCCGTACGCTGCGGTCGGTCAGGGCAGCGTCCCGGGCCGCCGGTGACTCACCCTGGCCCCACTTGGCGGCGGCCGTGGACTCGAAGGGCGAACCGGGTAGCAGGCGCAGCGAGACCAGGACCAGCCCGATCAGCACGGTCGCAATCGCGATCAGCCGGAGCGGCGATGTCTCGCCGTGGCTGCGGCCGGCCATCAGAGCTTCCCGATCGGCTGCTGCGGCACCTTCAGGGCACCGCCGGGCTGCGGCGTCACCAACTGGCTCGCGACGCTGGCACAGACGTCCGCCCCGTAGTCGAGCCCGCCCTGCCTGGGGTAACGCAGCATCACCGCGAGGCTCCACTTCTCGGTCACGGCCAGGCAGTTGACGTGCCAGTTGCCGTCGTAGTTGAGCATGGTCCAGCCGTTCTTGATGCTGACCGGTCCCTGACTGGTGATCGACTCCGGCAGGCCGTCGACGATGCCCCACCGGCCGCCGCCCTCCCGGGGCTTCTGGTCCTTCGCAGCGGTGCTGCCGCGAACCTTGCTCATCTCGGTGAGCAGCCACTTCGTCCACTTGGGTCCGGCGGCGGTGCCGTCGGCGATGCAGTCGCCGAGCCGTACCGCGTCGCGCGGGGACATCCGGGTGAAGCTCCACCAGCCCTCGTAGCCCTTGACGTTGCCGGGCTTGGTGTCGGTCAGGCCGCACAGCTTGATCGCCCGCAGGACCACCGGTCCGGGCTGCCCCTTCGCGGGCAAGCGGTAGGAGCCGCCCGCGGCGGCGTAGACCTTGTTGGCCGCGTCGTCGTTGCTGTCCCGGATGGCCGTGCTGGCCATCCTCTTCATCGCCGCGGGCGGCTCCTTGTCGCCGAGCCGCCGTAGGTAGTCGGCGACGATCCAAGCCTTGAGCATCGACTCGGTGGAGCTGGTCGCGGCCATGTTCTTCGAGCCGGCGAGCTGGTCGGTCTCCCGGTCCAGCAGCGCCCAGGAGAAGAACTCGCCCTTGAAGTTCACCGAGACCTTGCCGGCGGCAAGGGTCGGCGGCGGTGGTGGCGCGGGTGTGGGCGCGGCGACGCTCTCCGGGCTGGCCTCCGCCTCGCCGGCCGAGAGCCGGGCGTAGGCGGCCGGCACCAGCATGACGCCGCCGAGCAGTACCGCCGTCGCGGCGAACACCATGGTCACGCGAGGTCGCATGAGCGGGTGAGCTCCAGATGTCAGGGCCGGGGGGACCGGCTTTTGCCAGGACTGACCGGTGCGGATCACCTGGGCCGGGGGAAGCGGCCTGAGCTGGCGATCGTCGTCAGCCGATCGGTGTGACGGGGGAAGTCTACGTGCGGATCGGCGTTATGCCAGGACTCGACACCTGGCGACTCGCCGTGAAGACGGGATAACGAACCGCTATGCGGTCGTTGCGAGGATTTGTCGCTGATTCGTGACCGAACTCATAGTTTCCCGCGCCACCGATGGCAACCGGAAAGTAACGGTGGGCAGTCCTGAATTTGTATGACACCCCCTGGCTTATTCAACCCCTAGCTGTAACACTGGGGGCATGTATGGCAATGACTTCCCGGGCGAGGACCCGCCCGGCGGGCTGCTCGGTGAGGTCGAGGCGGCGGAGGCGGCGCTGCGCGCGGCCGCGGCACGCGACCGTGGCGGCGCCGAGCCGGGAGGCGACCTGGCCGCCTACTTCGCCGAGGTCGTCGACGCCGACCAGAAGATCGAGCCCCGCGACTGGATGCCGGAGGCGTACCGGCGCACGTTGATCCGGCAGATCGCGCAGCACGCCCACTCCGAGATCATCGGCATGCAGCCGGAGGGCAACTGGATCAGCCGCGCACCGTCGCTGAAGCGCAAGGCGATCCTGCTGGCCAAGGTGCAGGACGAGGCCGGTCACGGCCTCTACCTCTACGCCGCCGCCGAGACCCTCGGCGTCAGCCGGGACGAACTGGTCGACCTGCTGCTCAGCGGTCGGCAGAAGTACAGCTCGATCTTCAACTACCCCACCCTGAGCTGGGCCGACGTCGGAGCGATCGGCTGGCTCGTGGACGGCGCCGCGATCGTCAACCAGGTGCCGCTGTGCCGCTGCTCCTACGGCCCGTACGCCCGCGCCATGATCCGGGTCTGCAAGGAGGAGTCCTTCCACCAGCGCCAGGGCTACGAGATCCTGCACACCCTGGCGCACGGCACCCCGGCGCAGAAGGCGATGGCCCAGGACTCCGTGGACCGCTGGTGGTACCCGTCGCTGGCCATGTTCGGCCCGCCCGACGGCGACTCCACCCACTCCGCCCAGTCGATGGCCTGGAAGATCAAGCGGTTCTCCAACGACGAGCTGCGCCAGCGCTTCGTCGACATGTGCGTCGGCCAGGCCGAGGCGCTCGGGCTGCGCCTGCCCGACCCGGAGCTGCGCTGGAACGACGAGCGCCAGGCGTACGACTTCACCCAGCCCGACTACGACGAGCTGATGCGGGTGATCAAGGGTGACGGGCCGTGCAACCGGCAGCGGATGGAGCACCGGCGCCGCGCCCACCGCGAGGGTGCCTGGGTGCGCGAGGCGGCCACGGCGTACGCCGCCAAGCGTGCGGAGAAGGAGAAGGTGGCAGCGTGAGCCGGCAACACACCCCGCTCTGGGAGGTCTTCGTCCGGGCCCGGCGCGGGCTGGCGCACACCCACGTCGGCAGCCTGCACGCGCCCGACGCGGAACTGGCCCTGCGCAACGCCCGTGACCTCTACACCCGACGTCAGGAGGGGGTGTCGATCTGGGTGGTGCCGGCGAGCGCCATCACCGCGTCCAGCCCCGACGAGAAGGACGCGTTCTTCGACCCGGCCGCCGACAAGGTCTACCGCCACCCCACCTTCTACGAGGTCCCCGACGGGGTGGCGCACCTGTGAGCGTGGACTTCACCCTCGCCCTCGGCGACGACGCGCTCATCGCGGCGCAGCGGTTGGCCGAGTGGACCACCCGGGCACCGGAGATGGAGGAGGACATCGCGCTGGCCAACATCGCCCTGGACCAGCTCGGTGCCGCCCGTCTCCTGCTGTCGTACGCGGGTGAGCTGGAGGGTGCCGGCCGGGACGAGGACGCGTTGGCGTACCTGCGCGACGACCGGGAGTTCCGCAACTGCCTGCTGGTCGAGCTGCCCAACGGTGACTTCGCGGTGACCATGGCGAAACTGCTCGTGCTGGCGGCCTACCAGGTGCCGCTCTACACCGCCCTGGCCGCCTGCCGGGACGAGCGGCTGGCCGCCGTCGGGGCCAAGGCCCGCAAGGAGTCCGCCTACCACCTGGATCACGCGGCGCTGTGGGTGCGGCGGCTCGGCGACGGGACCGAGGAGTCACACCGGCGGATGCAGGCCGGCGTCGACCAGATCTGGCCGTACGCCGACGAGCTGTTCAGGGCCTGGCCGGACGCGCCGGTCGACCCGGCGACCCTGCGGCCCGAGTTCGACGACACGGTGACCGCCGTGTTCGCCGAGGCGACCCTGACCGTCCCGGAGGTCGCCTGGACGCCGGCCGGCGGGCGCGACGGCGTGCACACCGAACACCTGTCGTACCTGCTCGCGGAGATGCAGGTGCTGCACCGCGCCCATCCCGGGGCCCGCTGGTGAGCCGATGAGCCGGGCACGGGAGGCGGTGGCGGCGGTGGTGGATCCGGAGATCCGGGTGGTCACCATCGACGATCTCGGCATCCTGCGGTCGGTGCTGGAGGACCCGGCCACCGGTCGGGTGGTGGTGACGATCACCCCCACCTACACCGGCTGCCCCGCGATGGACGTCATCCGCGCCGACATCCGACGCGCGTTGGCCGCGGCCGGTCATCCGGACGCCGAGGTGCGTACGGTGCACAGCCCGGCCTGGAGCACCGACTGGATCAGCGACGCCGGGCGGGCCAAGCTGGCCGCCGCCGGCATCGCCCCACCCGCTCCGGTCCGGCGCGCCGGCGTCGTTCCGCTCACCCTGACGGTGCGCTGCCCACGCTGCGGCTCGCCGGAGACCGAGCAGCTCAGCCGCTTCGGCTCCACCGCGTGCAAGGCGCTGTGGCGCTGCCGCTCCTGCTCCGAACCCTTCGACCAGGTGAAGGCCCTGTGACTGTCACCATCACGCGCCCGGTCCGGCGCCGACCGGCGTTCCACCCGCTGCCCGTCGTCGCCGTGGACCGGCTCACCACCGACGCCGTCGCGATCACCTTCGCGGTACCGGCGGAACTGCGCGAGACCTTCGCGTTCCGCGCCGGCCAGCACCTGACCGTACGCCTGCCGGCCGCCGCTGTCGCCGCGAACGGTGACGGCGGCGGGGACGTGCGCCGGTCGTACTCGATCTGCTCCACCCCGGCGGAGCTGGCCCGGCACGGACGGTTGCGGATCGGCGTGCGGGAGATTCCGGGCGGGGCCTTCTCCGGCTACGCCTGCGGGGCGCTGCGGCACGGCGACAGCATCGAGGTGTTGCCGCCGCTGGGCCACTTCACCACGGCCTTCGCACCGGACCGGGTCCGCCGCTACGGCGCGGTGGTCGCCGGCTCGGGCATCACCCCGGTGCTGTCGCTGGTCGCCACCGCCCTGGCCGTCGAACCGGCCAGCACCTTCACGCTGGTGTACGGCAACCGCACCGCCGGCAGCGTAATGTTCGCCGAGGAGCTTGCCGACCTGAAGGACCGCTACCCGACCCGGCTGCACCTGGTGCACGTGCTCTCCCGCGAGCAGGGCGATTCGCCGCTGCTGTCGGGCCGGATCGACGCTGAGCGGCTGGGCCGGCTGCTGGAGACCATCGTGCCCGGCGAGGCGATCGAGGAGTGGTTCCTCTGCGGCCCGTACGGGCTGGTGGTCGATGCTCGTGCGGTGCTGACCGCGCGGGGTGTCGCGGAGTCGGCGGTGCACACCGAGCTGTTCCACGTCGACGCGCCGCCCGAGCCGGTGCGCCGTACCGACGACGCGTCCGGCGGCACCGATGTGACGATCACGCTCGACGGACGTTCGTCGAGCTTCACCATGCGCCGCGACGAACGGGTGCTGGACGCGGCGTTGAAGGTCCGCGGCGAGCTGCCGTACGCCTGCAAGGGTGGGGTCTGCTCGACCTGCCGGGCGAAGGTCGTCTCCGGCGAGGTCGAGATGGCCCGCAACTACGCCCTGGAGCCCGACGAGGTGGCCGCCGGCTATGTGCTGACCTGCCAGTCCAGCCCGCTCACCGACACCATTACGATCGACTACGACGCGTGACGCGGTAGACCGTTTCGTTCTAGACCCCGTGGTAGCAGGCGACGTCCGGCTGGGCCGGTCGGTGCAGAGAGACGCGCGATCGCCCCGACGTCCAGCGGACCCCTGCCCCTGCCGCCCGTCCTCGATTGGCGGCACCCTCCCGCCGCGCCACTGACCGCGCGGGATTCTCGGTCGTCGCAGATCTTGGACAGTTCCCGTTAGGCGCTAACGGGAACTGTCCAAGATCTGCATGTTCGGGCTGCGGGTGCGGGAGCGTCACGGCGCGGAACACCCGTGGGAGCTGGGCGGGTGAGCGGCGTACGCTCGGGGGCGTGACGGTGAACCGGGAGATCGACGACATCCTGCAGCGCGGTGCCGACGGCGGGCGGATCACGCCCGAGGAGGCCCTGCTGCTCTACACCGACGCCCCCTTCCACGCCCTCGGCGAGGCGGCGGACGCGGTCCGTCGGCGGCGGTACCCGGACAACATCGTCACGTACCTGATCGACCGCAACATCAACTACACGAACGTCTGCGTGACGGCGTGCAAGTTCTGTGCCTTCTACCGGGCGCCGAAGCACAAGGAAGGGTGGACCCACCCGACCGAGGAGATCCTGCGTCGCTGCGGCGAGGCGGTCGAGCTGGGCGCCACCCAGGTCATGCTCCAGGGCGGCCACCACCCGGACTACGGCGTGGAGTACTACGAGGAGCTGTTCTCCTCGGTCAAGCAGGCGTACCCGCAGCTCGCGATCCACTCGATCGGTCCGAGCGAGATCCTGCACATGGCGAAGGTCTCCGGGGTGAGCCTGGACGAGGCGATCGCCCGGATCAAGGCCGCCGGGCTCGACTCGATCGCCGGTGCCGGCGCCGAGATGCTGCCGCAGCGACCCCGCACGGCGATCGCGCCGCTGAAGGAGTCGGGCGAGCGCTGGCTGGAGGTCATGGAGCTGGCGCACCGGCAGGGCGTCGAGTCGACCGCGACGATGATGATGGGGACCGGCGAGACGGCCGCCGAGCGGATCGAGCACCTGCGGATGATCCGCGACGTGCAGGACCGTACGCGCGGCTTCCGGGCCTTCATCCCGTGGACGTACCAGCCGGAGAACAACCACCTCAAGGGCCGCACCCAGGCGACGACCCTGGAGTACCTGCGGCTGGTGGCGGTGTCCCGGCTGTTCTTCGAGACCGTGCCGCACCTGCAGGCGTCCTGGTTGACCACCGGCAAGGACGTCGGCCAACTGGCGCTGCACATGGGCGTCGACGACCTCGGGTCGATCATGTTGGAGGAGAACGTCATCTCCTCGGCGGGTGCCCGGCACCGGTCCAACCTGCACGAGCTGATCGGGATGATCCGCTCCGCCGACCGGATCCCGGCCCAGCGCGACACGCTCTACAACAGACTGGCCGTGCACCACACGCCCGACGACGACCCGAGCGACGACCGGGTGGTCTCGCACTTCTCGTCGATCGCCCTGCCCGGCGGCGGTGCCGGCCGATCGCTGCCCCTGGTCGACGCACGCTGACCGACACCCCACCCCGAACAGCGAAGCGAACGCCCGGTCGGCCACCTGGACCGTCGCACACCGTCACCGTGAGTCCCGAGTAGCGGCATCCCGGGTCACCCCGGGCAGCGGCGTGCGCGAGTTGCGGTGTCTTGGGTCTTCCCGGCAGCGGGAGGGTACGAGTTGCGGCATCCCGGGCCCTCGTCGCGGCGGGCGGCGGCGTTGGGGGGTGGGGTGATGGCGGGCGAGAGATCACTATGTGTCACTGGGTTTCAGGCGCTGGGTGACAGGGGTGGCTCGATCGGTTGTCAGCCGAACGGCTCGCATGGATCATCCTTCCGGTCCGAAGCGCCGGGCCGCCACGGCCAGGTGCCGGGGCGCGACCAGGTAGCAAGACCCATCAATCCGGACAATCCTTAAGTTGCCATTAGCTGAGCAGCTTGTGACGGGTGTGTTCCAGGGTGGCGCGGGTGATCGCTGACCGCTAACGTCCCCGCCCGTACGCTTCCTTCATCCCACGGGGAGACACCTTCATGATTTTCCGTAACCGGGCTGCCGCGTACCTGGGCGCCGGTGCCGCCGGCGTCCTCGCGGCCGGCGCTTTCGCCGCCCCGGCTCTGGCGGACGACAGCGCGGACCTCGCCATCAAGGCGACCGGCACCACGATCGCGGTCGGTGCGCCGGGCAAGGATGCCAGCGTCTCGCTGCTGAACAAGAGCAAGGTCGACGCCAAGAACGTGCTCGTCGCCCTCGACATCAGCAAGCTGAAGACCGACCTCGTCGACATCGACGAGACCGGCTGCAACCCGCGCGAGGACGGCTGGATCCTCTGTGGCATCGAGGGTGACACCATCCGTGCCGGCGAGGACGTCGACTGGTTCTTCCCGTTGACCCGCAAGGGCAAGGAGGTCGGTCCGGCCGGCTCCATCACCGCGGTGATCCTGCACGGCGGCGAGGACCCGGACGAGTCCGACAACGTGGTGACCGTGGACGTCAAGGTCGAGGGCACCGGGCCGGACCTGACCGTCGTCGCCGACGACGTGCGCAAGGCCGTCAAGGTCGAGGGTGGCTCGATCACCGAGATCGGCGACCTGTACGCGGGCAACACCGGCCAGCTCATCTACGGCGCCTTCAACCAGGGTGACCTGGCCGCCCGCGGGCTGCGTATCGAGGTGCAGCTGCCCAAGGGCGCGACCTTCGCGGAGAAGGAGCCGGACTGCACCTACAACGCCGCGATGACCTCGCTGACCTGCGAGTACGACAAGGCCGTCCTCATCCCGGCCGCGCAGGACACCGACGGTGACGACCTCTACTCCGGTGCCCGCTTCTACAACCTGGTGAAGGTCGCCGACGGTGTGAAGCCGAGCAGCCTCACCGGTGGCAAGGTCACCATCGACTCGCTGTCGGTGCAGGAGGCCCCGAGCGTCCTCCGGTCCGCCCCCAACTCGGCCCTGCCGGAGAACGCCACGGGCGTCGCGGCTAACGACGTCGACCCGAGCGACAACACCGACGACTTCGCGGTGGTCGTGGCCGCCAAGGGTGGCTCCGGTGGTGGCGACAACGGTGACGGTGGCGGCCTGCCGGTCACCGGTGTGCAGGTCGGTCTGATCGGTGGCGTCGGCGCGGGTGTGCTGGCCGCCGGCGTGGCCATGTTCCTGGTTGCCCGCCGTCGCCGGGTGGTCCTGGTGACCCCGGGCGACGAGAAGACGAACGCCTGAGGTTCGTCCTCTATCGGCCCGCGCGGGCCGTTCACATAACGCACGGCAGTGAGGGCGGGATGGGTGACCAACCCGCCCTCAAGGTGTCGCCTCGACCCTGTCCGGGCC